>CAKXBD010000116.1 GCA_934871445.1 uncultured bacterium
GGATTACGGACAGCAGCGCCTCCGTACTCGAAGTGGGACTGCCGTGATGCCCCGCCTTGAACAGCTTGCACTGCGGCAGATCGTTGTTTTCCACCAAGGCCTCCTCGCCCTTTTCCTCCAAATCTCCCGTGAATAAATAATGATTTTCTCCCTGCGTAAATAACAGACATACGGAATAATTGTTTTCGTCGCTCGATTTTTGCTCGTAAAATACGTTGTATAAGATGTTCATCGTAATTCCGTCCGCGATCTCATAGCTGCGCTTTGCGCCGTTCGTCTCGTTCCAACATTCGAGGGCGGTATAGTGCACCGCGCCGCTCTCTACTTCCGCGTCGCGTTTTTCGACATAATCGTGATAAATTTTCGAGTCCTTGTCGGTTCTCGGAAAGTCGATGATCGTTTCACATTCGAATACGTCGAAAATACCGGGAATTTTCGTCGTGCCCACAAACCCCGAAATATGGTCCTGATCCGCATGCGTGGCAATTACATATTCGAGAACTCCGTCCTCGCAATATTCACTTACATATTCCGCAATCGTTTCTGCGGAACTCGCCCTAGAACCGGCGTCGATTAAAATTTCCGTATCCCCCGCCTTAATCAGCGTACAATCTCCCGAATATTTATTTCCCAGCATCAGAAAATGAATACTCAATTCGTCCGTAACGATATCCGCTCCGCCCGAACTGTCCTCGTCCGACGTACTTTCTGAGGGAATAAAGCCGTCCAGATAGCCCTTGCTCCAAAGTATGTAACCACAGATAATAGCCGCAATCAACAGGAGCGCAATAAGTAAAGCCGCCGCCCGCCTGCGGCGGGTATTTTTTCTTCGTTTCGCCATAGGCATACCTCACATTTCTCTCAAAATCCAAAGGAAGCCGAAGATTATTCGGCTTCCCGTACAAACTCTGAAATCGTTATCTTACTTTTTTCTCGTCCCGTTACATAGATTCGTGAATTGTTCGGGAAATCACGTCGTCCTGCTGTTCTTTCGTCAGTTTATTGAAATTGACCGCATAGCCGGAAACGCGAATCGTGAGCTGAGGATACTTTTCGGGATGCTTTTGAGCGTCCAACAGCGTTTCGCGGTTGAATACGTTTACGTTGAGATGATAGCCGCCGTCCGCCACATAAGCATCCAGCATATTGACCAAATTATCTACTTGTTGTTTTGACATAATTGTTTTCTCCTTTTGCTTTCAAATTTGTTAATCCTCGTCCTTGCCCAGCGAGCCGGGAGTAATCGAGAAGGTATTGGAAATTCCGTCCCTCGAATACTCATAGGGAAGTTTCGCCACCGATTCGAGGGAAGCGAGAGCCCCGTGAGTATCCCTGCCGTGCATGGGATTGGCGCCGGGGGCAAGGGGAGTCCCCGCGCGGCGGCCGTCGGGCGTGTTGCCCGTCTTTTTGCCATATACGACATTGGAGGTAATCGTCAGGATAGAAGTCGTGGGAATACTCTCGCGATAAGTGTAGTGGCTCTTGATGTCCGTCATGAAGGTTTTCAGAAGCCAAACGGCGATATTGTCCGCGCGATCGTCGTTGTTGCCGTATTTAGGGAAATCCCCTTCGATGCGGAAATCGGTGACAATGCCCTCTTCGTTGCGAACGGGATATACTTTCGCGTATTTTATGGCGGAGAGGGAATCCACGGCGCAGGACAGGCCCGCGATACCGGTGGCGAAGAAGCGGCGCACTTTGGTGTCGTGCAACGCCATTTCGAGCGCCTCATAGCTATATTTATCGTGCATATAGTGAATGAGGTTGAGCGTATTCACATACAAGCCCGCCAACCAAGACATCATTTGCTTATACTTTCTGATGACCTCATCGAAATCGAGAGGCCCGTCCCCCGACACGGGAGCAAATTCGGGAGAAACCTGCATGGGTTTCCCCGTCTTTTTATCCTTCATGAGCTCGTCCTTGCCGCCGTTTATCGCGTAAAGAAGGCACTTTGCGAGGTTAGCGCGCGCACCGAAGAATTGCATATCCTTCCCGACGCGCATACAGCTCACGCAGCATGCGATACAGTAATCGTCTCCCATTTCGGGGCGCATCAGATCGTCGCTTTCGTACTGAATGGCGGAAGTGCGAATGGAAATTTCCGCACAGTACTTTTTGAAATTGGAAGGCAGCTTTTTCGACCAAAGCACCGTCAGGTTAGGTTCGGGAGCGGGGCCGAGATTATCGAGCGTGTGCAGGATACGGAAAGAGCTTTTTGTCACCAGCGTCCGTCCGTCCACGCCCATGCCGCCAATAGACTCCGTCACCCAAGTCGGATCGCCCGAGAACAGCTCGTTATATTCCTTGATGCGCATGAACTTGACGATTCTCAGCTTCATGACGAATTGGTCGATGAGCTCCTGTGCCTCCCGTTCGGTGATGACGCCGTTTTTGAGGTCGCGTTCGATATAAATATCGAGGAAAGTGCTGTTCCTGCCGATAGACATTGCGGCGCCGTTCTGGTCCTTCACCGCTGCCAAATATCCGAAATACAGCGCCTGAACGGCCTCTTCGGCGTTCGTGGCGGGCTGAGAAATGTCTTTTCCGTAAATCTCCGCGAGCTGTTTGAGCGCTTTGAGCGCCTTGATCTGCTCGGAGAGTTCCTCTCTGTCGCGCACTTTATCGGGGAGCATGTCGCCGTTTATGGCGAGTTTATCCTCTTCCTTTTTGCGAATGAGGTAATCCACGCCGTACAGAGCCACTCTGCGGTAGTCGCCGACGATACGGCCGCGGCCGTAGGTATCGGGAAGCCCCGTAAGGATATGTGCGGAACGCGCCGCGCGCATTTCGGGCGTATAGGCGTCATAGACGCCGTCGTTGTGCGTCTTGCGGTATTTCGTAAAGATTTCTTTGACTTCGGGATCGAGGGTATACCCGTACATGTTGAGCGCTTCTTCCGACATGCGGATTCCGCCGAAGGGCTGCAAAGAGCGCTTGAAGGGCTTATCCGTCTGCAAGCCTACGATTTTTTCGAGGTCTTTGTCGAGATAACCCGCCGCGTGCGAAGTGAGCGTAGAGACGATTTTGGTATCCGCGTCCAACACACCGCCCGCTTCTCTTTCCTTTTTAGAAAGGTCGAGGACGATATCCCACAGTTTTTTCGTCGCCTCGGTAGGCGGCGCAAGGAAAGACGAATCTCCCTCATAAGGCGTGTAATTGCGCTGAATAAAGTCGCGCACGTCCACTTCGTCTTCGCTCCATTTGCCGGGGACAAAGCCCTCCCATCCTTTGTATTGCATATAAATATCTCCTGAAAAAAATTTTTTGCGATAAATTAGTATGTGCGCTTTTACTTCGTTCTATTCCCCTCTTATGCGATTGCCGCGCACCGGCCCCGCCTTTTTACTTTTTTGCATGCGGTATAATTTTAACTTTTCTTATTTTCCTTCTTTGCCGCAAGCCGCCGCTTTTGCCGCTTTGTGTTCTTCAATCTTTGCGTCCAGCCAGATTTCAAGAATTTCTTCGGGCTGAAACCCCGAAAAACGCGCGAAAATTTTTCCGTCGTCCATCAAAAGAACGGTGGGAACCCGAGAGACCTCCCATTCTTCCATGAGCTCTGTCGTCTGAAAATCCGCCTCTACATGTACGAGACGAATATCGCCGCGAGCGTCTATCAACGATTGAAGCACGGGCATAAGCGTCAGACAGTTGGCGCACGATTCGCCGCTCACCTCTACACAGCAAAGCCCCTGTAATCGGCTCTTATAATCCTTTTTTGAAAATAACTCGCTCATTTTATAATCCTTGTACAGCTGATTCCCGTATACTCGACAAGTATGCGCCTATTTGATAATTCCCAGCAACCTCTTGGCATTCTGCACCCGCTCCTTTTCGGGAGGGCGCACGCCCTTCAAGGGGTAATCGTACCCCAGCTTTTCATACTTCACCTCGCCCATGGTATGGTAGGGAAGAACTTCTACCTTCTTTACCGTCTTCAACGTATCGATAAAGACTTTCAATCTTTTGAGCGCCTCGTCGTCGTCCGTAAGTCCCGGGACTAAAACGTGCCTTATCCACATCGAAATACCGTTATCGCTCAAAAATTCCGCAAAGGCCAAAGTATGCTCATTCCCTTTTCCCGTAAGGCTTTCGTGCGATTTTGAATCGATGTGTTTTATATCGAGAAGCACAAGGTCGGTAAAACGGATAAGCGCTTTATGCTTTTCCACCGATTCGGGATTTGCGGGATCGAACATATACCCCGACGTATCCAGAGCCGTATGAATCCCCTTCTCTTTCAGTTTTTCAAAAAGCTCCGTCACGAAAGCCATCTGCAAAAGCGGCTCCCCGCCGGAGACGGTGACGCCGCCCGTATCGCCGAAATAATTTCGATATTTCAACGCTTCGGCGCATACCTGCTCCGCTGTATACGCAGTGCCTCCCTTCATCCATGTATCGGGATTATGACAATATTTACAGCGCAACGGGCACCCCTGCATGAATACGACGAACCTTATTCCCGGCCCGTCTACCGTGCCGAACGATTCGAACGAATGAATATATCCTTCCAATTTTCCGGCCTCCCTCATGAAAAACTCCTTTCTCCGCTGTTATCCAAACGGCTTTTTGCGTATCTATTATAGCAAAAAAGACTCAGTCTTGTCAAGTTTTTCGCCTTTGGCTTTCAATCGGCCTCTTTCCCTTTTCCCATAAGGCTTTGAGGGCAATTTTTTATCCGTTTTTCAACAAAGAAAATTTTGGATTTTTTTCCTTCCCTTTTCAAATGCCTTCTTTTCCTTTTCCCATAAGGGAAAAAGGCCGATTTTTTCTCCCTTTTGAGAATGTGCAAAAATGAGAAAAAAATACGAAAAAAAGACTTGTTTGTTTCCTTTTTTAATGATATAATAAATTCATGAACAAAAAATCATTTGACAAACGAACGAAAATAGAACGGGGCGTCGCTTGGAGCTTTTTTGCCATTCTCTCTATTATTTTTTTATCCGTTCTGATTTCTCAGGGAAAAAATTATTTTTCGAGATATTTATATGAGCTCGACGGGCCGTTTACTTGGGACACTACCATTTATTACGCCGTCGGTAAGGGTATGAGCCACGGACTTTTACCCTATCGGGATCTTTTTGAGACAAAACCGCCCATGATTTTCTTTCTCTCCGAATTATCCTACCTCCTCACCGGAGATTTTTACCTCTGCAATATTCTTTCCTTCCTTCTTCTCGTATTTACGGCTTTATCGCCCGCACTCTACATCATCGTGAGGTTTTGCCGCAAAAGGGAAAAATCCCCTTTGCTTTGGTGCTTCTTCCTCCTCGCTGCTCTCTCCGCAGGAATGTTGTTTGGCGGATATGACCAATTGCGCTCCGGAGAGGTACAAGTAGAGCTATTCGGAGCAGCATGCATTCTCCTCTATTTTCTCTGTATTTTAAGCTACAAAAGCGCAAATCGCCGCTGCTATTCCCCCGTTCTGTTTTTATCCGCTGTCCCTCTCATGATTGGAGTCATGTTCAAAGAGCCGTTTCTCCTCATCGCTCTTGCGGGCTCTCTCCTCATCTGTAAAAGCGGAAAGGACTTCCTCTATAAATTGGTTTTCCCTGCTTATACGGCGGAATTATGGGCGTGCTCCTCATGGCCGTTACGGGTGTACTCGGACCTTATCTCACGATTTATCTGCCGCATATGTTATCCGCTCATATCGGCATTTACGGTTCGCCGTTTGAAAGAATGTGGCAATTTGAAAAAATTCTCGATGACCTCAAACATTATTCCCCGCTCTTAAAGATTACCGTCCTCTTCTGCCTCGGTGCAGTCGCTGTCGCTACTCTTTATCCGAAAGGGAAAAAGTACCCCCTTCTATCCGTTTTACTCGGAAGCATAAAAATTTTCGGCGGGCTTCTCCTCGTTTCGTTCTCCGTCGGGCTCGGCGGGCAATACTATAATCATCATTTTATCTTCGCCCTTTCCTATTATATCTTATTATTTATCTTATCCTTGGAAGGAATTTACCGTATGTGCTGTCTCGCAGGCAACAGACAAAAGCCGCGCGCCGTCTCCTCTGCGGCCTTTGCCCTCCAAGAAACAAACGCTTCCCTCGTCGGAGAACGCAATCAAAAAAATATAGCGCGGGGTCTCGGATTGGCAGGGTTATGTTGTCTGATTCTTTTTTCCGCCTCGGGAATTTTTCTTCTGCCGGAATTTGTACCGAATGTCAAACTGTTTGACCTGAATGACCAAATGAAAGAAAATGCCGCCTATCTGGACGACATATTGGACGAGTTAGAGGAAGATACCTATCAATATTTCGGATTTAACGGACCCGTTTTATACGCCTATACCCGACATGATCCCCTTGGCCCGGCTTTCTTTCAAGATCCCGCCAATTTTACCGATTCGGACAACTTTTTCTCGGTCAGTCTGAAAAAACAACTCGATGAGGCAAATGTATGCGTCGTCTCTTATATCCGCTGCGGCGTCTTGGACGAATACGTAAACGAATATCTTTCCGAAAACTTCGTCGTCATAAAAGAAAAATCGGAGGATTTCCCCTATCGGCTTTTGGTAAGAGCAGCCAAACAGAAGTAGGAGTAGGAGCAGAAGTAGAAACAGAAACAGAAGTAGAAGTAGAAGTAGAAACAGAAACAGAAGTAGAAACAGAAACAGAAGTAGAAGCAGAAACAGAAGTAGAAGCAGAAACAGAAACAGAAGTAG
>CAKXBD010000117.1 GCA_934871445.1 uncultured bacterium
CTCGTATGCCTTGTCCGCGCTGGCGGGATTCACGCCCGCGTAAATGACGAGCGAGCCGCATTCGGAAAAGGCGGAAATATAGGAATATACGGAATAGGCAAGCCCCATTTTTTCACGGACTTCCTGAAAGAGGCGGGAACTCATGCTGCCGCCCAAGACGCTGTTCATGGTCTGCAAGGCGTCAGAGAGTGCGTGCTCGCGCGGGAGCGCGGGATAGCCGATGGCGAAATGCACCTGTTCGATAGGCTTTTTCTTTACCAAACTGAGATGTTGAAGCGAGATGTGATTTTCCCGCCTCTCGAATTTTCCCTTCGGAAGAGACGCGAGCATTGTTTCAACCAATGCTTCCGCCGTCTGCATATCGATGCCGCCGGCGAAGGAAACGACGATATTTTCCGGACAATACCTCGCCCCCTTATAGCGAAAAACGTCCTCTCTCGTAAACGCTTTGACGTTAGAGACGGGGCCCAGAATATTCCGCCCGTAATTTTCTTTTCCGTAAAACGCGGAAGAAAGGAGATCGAGGCAGAGGTCGTCGGGCGTATCCTCGTTCATGGAAATTTCCTCGGCGATTACTCCCTTTTCGCGAACCATTTCTTCTTCGGGAAAGGTACTGTTCAGGAAAAGGTCGGACAAAATTTCAAACGCTTCCGCCGTATGGTCGGACGTACATTTGGAATAATAACAAGTCATGTCCTTTCCCGTGAAGGCGTTCACCTGCGCCCCGATGCGGTCGAACGCATCGGAAATTTCAAAGGACGTGCGCTTCTTTGTTCCCTTGAACTGCATGTGCTCGATGAAGTGGGAAATTCCGTCCTCCGCGTCCGTCTCCGCGGACGCCCCCGTCCCGACGAGAATTCCCATCGTGACGGACAAGAGCCCCTCCATCTGCTTGACTACCAGACGGAGCCCGTTTTCGTATCTTTTTTCGTAAACCATTTGTTATCCTCCTGCCTGTAAATTCTCCGAAACGGTCACCGCGCGGAGAGAACAGGTTTCATAATATGTCAGTATATCGTCCAGAGCGTCGGCAGTCTCCTTCATGGGGTGCATGAGGACGAACTCCCCGCCCTTGATGTTTTTGGTAGCGCGGCTGTAAATGAGGGAAGAATCTTTATCCCGCCAGTCGATAGTATCTCTCGACCAAAGAATGGTTTTCATGTTCAGTGCCGCGCAGGCGGACAGAGCCGCTTTTCCGTACGCTCCCGACGGCGGAGCGAAAAGGGTCATCTGCACTCCCGTCATCAGGTGAATGAAACGGTTGCAGACGGAAATTTCCTCCCGATTTTCTTCCTCGGTCATCGCGGAATGATCCTTATGAAAATAGCCGTGATTTCCGAGCTCGTGACCGCGGGATAAAATTTCCTTCACGCATGCGACGTTGTCGTCTGCCCAGCTTCCGCCGATAAAAAATGTGGCTTTTCCCTCGTGGGCGTCCAGCGTATCGAGAATACGGTATACCTCGTCCGTACCCCAATAGACGTTAAACATTAAAGAGACTCCGTCCGATTCTCCCGGCGCACAGCGATAGACGTTGCTTTCGCCTCCGTCCGTCGTCACCGCGCTGTCTACGGGGAACAGGCAGACGACACCCACGGAAAAAATGAGAAACGCCAAAGCGCAGTTCGTGACTACGTTGAGCATTACGTTTTTACTCGGCCGCTCTTTTTCTGCGGCGCGGTTGCGATGTTTGTTCAAAACGGCTTACCTCGAAAAAAGTTTCCGTTTTATTGTATTTTTCTTTTCCCGAGATTATGATTTTTCCGCACTTTTCCGCAGGGCGGAAAACGCTTTTTATTACTTTATCTTTACGATAGTGACGCCCGTTTCTCCTTCGCCGTATTTTCCGAGCCGAAATTCCGCTACATTTCTGTGTTTTTTCAAAAAATCGTGGATTCCGGCACGGAGCTTTCCCGTTCCCACGCCGTGGACGATGCGCACTTCTTCGAGATTGGCACATACCGCCGAATCGATAAACGCTTCCACGTCGGGCAGAGCCTCCTGCACGGTCATGCCGATGACATTGATTTCCAGCGTCGGGAGCGGTTTGGGCGCGAGATTTTTGGAGACCTGCACGTTTTCTGTTTTCTTTTTTGCCCCGTTCTTTTTATCATTCTGTGTATTCCGAGAGGAAATTAAAACGGATAAATCGGAAATTTTGCTTCGGATACGGATATTTCCGCAAAGAATCTCCGCTTCATTTTTCGGCGGACGAACACTTTGTACGACTCCTTCCTGATTGATATTCTTGACGAATACCTTATCGCCCGCTTTCAACTTATTCGCTTGTGCGGCGACGTACTGAGGACGCGAAAATTCCTCCTTTTCATTATCATAGGCCTTATCGCTCAGGCGATTTTTTAAGGTCCGCGCCTTGATGAGGTCGGCTTCGGAAATGTTTTCTTTGGCAAAAATTTCTTCGATTTCGCCGAGAAGCTCTTCCGCCTCGGCTGTCCGTTCGTTGATAATTCGTCTGGATTCCGCTTTTGCGGAGGTGAACAGCTTTTCCTTTTCTTTTTGCAGTCTGTTTCTTTCCTCGTCTAAAAGCCGGATCTTTTCCTGCCACTCCGCTTTCAAGCGATTGGTTTCCTTTAAGGCCTCTTCCGCTGCGATTCGGCTGTCTTCCGCGCTTCGGACGATATTTTCAAACGTCTGCGCGCCTTCGGACAGATTTCCCAGCGCGTCCGCCAAAATTTCTTCTTTGAGCCCCAATCTTCGGGAAATGGCCAGCGCATTGCTGGACCCGGGAAGCCCGATTTTTATGACGTACAGCGGTCGGAGGGTGTCCGAATCGAATTCCATACAGGCGTTTTCGATCCCCTCCGTAGAAAAGGCAAATTCCTTCAACGCCGAATAATGCGTCGTCACCACGCCCGTACAGCCCGTTTTCAAAAGGTAGGAAACCACCGCTTTCGCGAGAGCCTGTCCCTCGTCGGGATCGGTTCCCCCGCCTAACTCGTCGATTAAAACGAGACTTTTTGCATCGGCGGAATCGACGATTTCCACGATATTCGTGACGTGAGAAGAAAAGGTGGAAAGGCTTTCCTCTATGCTCTGAGCGTCTCCGACGTCGCAATAAATTTCGTCAAAGACGGATACTTCCGCGCGCCGTGCGGGAACGAACATTCCGCACATCGCCATCAAGCAGAACAGTCCCACCATTTTCAAAGTGACCGTCTTGCCGCCCGTATTCGGGCCGCTGATGAGCAGAAAACGATAGTCTCTGCCGAGAGACAGATTCACGGGCACTACTTTCCTTCTGTCGATTAAGGGGTGCCGTCCCTGCTCGAAAGAAACGATTCCCGAAGCGTTAACTGACGGTTTTACGCACGCGATTTTATAGGCGTACTCCGCGCGGGCATAGCAACAGTCGATTTCTTCCAAAATCTCTATGTCGCTGACGAGCTCTTTCGCAATAAATCCGACGCGGCGGGAGAGTTCGCCTAAAATCCGCTCCACCTCCTCTTTTTCGTCGATGGCGAGGGAACGGAGCTCGTTATTCATTTCGAGAACCTGCTCGGGTTCGATGAAGAAGGTGGCTCCGCTTTGGGAACGGTCGTGAATGAAGCCTTTGACGTTGCGTTTATATTCGGCGCGGACAGGCAGAACATAACGGTTATCGCGCATCGTAATGATGCCGTCCTGCAAGTACTTTCCTTCCTCCCCCGTTAAATATTCCGCCAATCGGGAGCGGATTCTTTCGTTCAAAAGGCGGATTTCCCGACGTATGGAGTACAGCTTGTCGCTGGCGTAATCGCTCACTTCCGAATCGTTGAGAATTTTTGTCCCGATATCGTCTTCGAGGGCGGCGTCGAAATACAGATTGTCGGAAAGCCGACGAATCAGGCGGATTTCCTCATCCGAAACGCCCGATATTCCCGAATGTGCGATTCGGGCAGCCCGAAGCAGGTTTGCCACGCTCAAAAGCTCGCCGCACGAGAGCGCCGAGCCTTTTTCGGCGCGTTCGATTTCGTCCGAAAAGGGAGGAAAATATTCCACCTTCCCCACTCCGTAGGTAAACAGGAGCTTTACACATTCCTCTGTCAAATCGAGGCTCTTTTTGACCTCGGAGAGCTCGGACAACGGTTGCAACGTACGCATTTTTTCTTTGCTCCCGTCCAAAACGGCATACTCCGCCGCAATCGATAAAATTTTATTCAGTTCCGTCTTTTCTATGGCTTTTTCGTTCATGATTCCGTGTATCCTCAAAAAACAGCCTTAAAGCATGCTCTTTTTTCTATGCCCCGCAGTATAGTTTCCGTAGAGAGATTTTTGCTGTTCCTCGTTATCCGCCGTTTTTACGGCGGCAAAGATATTCCCGCCCGTACTGCAATCGATAATTTTTCCCGCGCCCTGCACGCCGCTTCCGACGAGCTTTGCACAATTATACACTTCAAAGCGACATTCGCCCGAAACGGACTTGAAACGGCGGACGGGGAAATTTCTTCCCGACTCGTCCGTAAGGTGATAGATCTGTCTTTTGTCGCAGGAAGAACAGCTCTTTTTGAAGGGGCAATAGCATAAATCCATCAATTTTACGTCTCCCGACGACAGAACAAACGCCTTTGCGCCGCTCAAAGCCGCCTGCTCCCTTTCGTCGAGCTCCTTGGAAACGGAGTAATATTTTACGCAGTTTTCTTCGAGCAATTCCTTCACGGAGAGCACGTTCGTCAGATTAAAGCCCGTGCCCGCGAACAAGGCTCCCCCCCGTTCCTTCGCAAAGGCGATGCCGCCGTAATTCTCCGCATATATCCCCTGTGCCCCGGAAACCGCTATCAATTCCTCTATCCGTCTAATATCGGCGGAATCCGAGAAAGCGGGATAATAGATAAATTTTTCAAATTTCCCTTCCGAAAAAGACCTCGGAGGCTCCGCACCGTAATCGTTTGGCTTATATATGGCTATGTCAGGTCTCCTTATGGTAGCTGCGTCAAATTTACTTGCGGGTATATCGAGATTATCCGCAGCTGCGTCAATATCTTCGAGCCATGAAAAATCCGACGCGATGACGGCAGTCTTCTCATTTTTTCCGCCTTGTGCAAAATCGGAAACGGACTCGTAAACGCATTGTATGTTCCCGTCATAAGCATATTGCATATTTTTGTTTTTCGTAAAGGCTGAAAAGATTCGTTCGTAAAAAGCGCGGCGAAAGGCATTCAGGCGGGATTTTGGAAGGAATACGCTTCCCTTTATTTCAATTTGCTCAAAAGTAACTTTCAGCGGCAGTGAATCTGTTTTCAGAAAGCAATTCCGAATCTCCGATTCCGTCAGAGGACGGGATTGCGCGGAAGTCAGAATTTTCTCAGAACGAACGACGATTCCGCCGCTCTCCGCCGTCGCCCTTTCTCCTTCGCAAAAAGAGAGCTTCAAGGAAATCGGGATTTGTTTTTTCTCCGACAGAAGGCGGGCGTTCGCCGCAGTATCCGTAGTAATGAAAATGCTGTCTCCGTTTAAGAGTCTTTGAGATGAAGACAGAAAAAATCCGCGTCCGGAAGCCTTTCCAAAGTTGCCCCCTCCGACCTCGCGTCCCTTTCGCAGTACCTTGAAGGCATCGCCCGAAACGGGACGGAATTTCGTTTCGACAAAATATTTTCCGTCAATTACTTTTATCGTCCCGAGTTTCTCTCCGAGGTGTCCTTGGACATCGCGCGAAAGGAAGCGGGAATCCTGCCCGAAAGCGAGTCCTCTCGTATAATTCCCGCGGTTATACGTCCGTTTCAAATCGGAAAGAGCTTCTTTTTTCTTTGCCGCAAGCGCGTCCGTTCCTTGTCTTTCATCGAGCAAAATACGATAATAGCGCACTGCCGCAGCAACATATTCCGCGCGGCGCATTCTGCCCTCGATTTTGAAGGACGTCACGCCTGCTTCGCGGAGCTTTTCAATGTCCTCTGCCACGCATAAGTCTGAAAGAGATAGCGCATACGAGCGCTCCTCAAAGCCCTCTCTGTCGTAGGAATACAGTTTACGGCAGGGCTGTTTACAGCGCCCGCGATTGCCACTGTTACCGCCTGCAAAGGAGGAAAAATAACATTGTCCCGAAAAACAGGTACAGAGCGCCCCCTGTATGAAAACCTCCGTTTCGATAAATTCCGCGATTTTTTTGATTTCCGAAAGCGGCGTTTCCCTCGCTAAAATCACCCGAGAAAAGCCGTATTCTTTTGCGATGCGCGCCCCCTCTAAATTACAGACGCCCGCCTGCGTGCTTAAATGCAGAACGATGTCGGGATATCTGCGATGTATAAATTTCCCAAGAAGTATGTCTTGCATAATAATGGCGTCAACGCCCGTATTCCAGACAGACAACAGCGTGCAGAGAAAGTCCTCCGTCTCCGCGCTCTTAATCAGCGTATTCATGGCGACGTAAATCCGAACGCCCGAAAAATGCGCCTTTTCGACAATAACACGAAGAGCTTCCCCGTCAAAATTCTGCGCGCCCGCACGGGCTGAAAAGGAGCTATATCCGAGATAAACGGCGTTTGCGCCGCTATTTATTGCGGCTTCGGCACATTCTGTATTTCCTGCGGGAGCTAATATTTCAGGCATGGTACTC
>CAKXBD010000118.1:0-2092 GCA_934871445.1 uncultured bacterium
GTATAATATTCCTCAAACGGATACTTCGGAAAGGAAAAATTTTTATGAAAAATATCATTCTGACGGGCGACAGACCGACGGGAAAACTGCATATCGGACATTATGTCGGGTCCTTAAAGCGCCGGGTAGAACTGCAAAACAGCGGAAAATACGATAAAATTTATATCATGATTGCGGATGCGCAGGCTCTCACCGACAATTTTGACAATCCCGAAAAGGTGCGATCGAACGTCGCGGAAGTGGCGCTCGATTATTTCGCCTGCGGGATTGATCCCGAAAAATCCACCATCTTTATTCAATCCTATGTGACGGAACTCACGGAGCTTACGTTCTATTACATGAATCTCGTCACGCTGTCGCGGTTGGAGCGCAATCCGACCGTAAAGGCGGAAATCAAACAGAAGAATTTCGGCGCTTCCCTGCCTATGGGATTTTTGACCTATCCCGTATCTCAGACGGCGGACATCACTGCGTTTAAGGCCAATACCGTCCCCGTCGGAGAGGATCAGCTCCCCATGCTGGAACAGGCGCGGGAAATCGTGAGGAGCTTTAACGGCTTATACGGAGAGACTTTGACGGAGCCGAAGGCGGTTCTTCCCGAAAATAAATCCTGTCTTCGTCTGCCGGGAACGGACGGCATGGCAAAGATGAGTAAATCCTTGGGGAATTGTATCTATCTTTCCGATTCGGCGGACGAAATCAAGCGGAAAGTCATGGGAATGTATACCGATCCCAATCACTTAAAGGTGAGCGATCCCGGCGACACGGAGCACAACCCTACGTTTATCTACCTCGACGCATTTTGCAGGGAAGAACATTTTCAGCGGTATTTGCCTGAATATGCCGATCTCGCGGAGATGAAAGCACATTATGAACGCGGAGGTCTCGGCGACATGAAGGTAAAGAAGTTTTTGAACGCGGTCATGCAGGAGACTCTGGAACCCATTCGTTTAAGGAGAGAAAAACTTGCGGAGGATCTTCCCGCGATTTGGGACATTCTCTTCAAAGGAAGCAAAGAGGCCCGCGCCGCGGCGGCGGAAACGCTCTTTGAGGTCAGAAAAGCGATGAAAATAGATTATTTTTCCGGCATGTGAGATCGGCCGAAAGAGAAAGAAAAAGAATCAAAAAATCGGCAAAATTTTACGGAGCCCTTGCGGATGCGCGAGGGCTCCGGTTCTTTACGAGGGGTGATTTACGGACAAAAAGGCGCAATCGGGCATATACTGCTTATAAGCGGTACTCCGCATATACGGAGCCGCTGTCAAGTTAAAAAAGGAATGTATTTACCGATGAATTTTTTGGAAAACCTTTCGCCTGTATGGCAGGCGTTGTTCGCGTCGTTATATACTTGTTTCATGACCGCGGTGGGGGCGAGTGTGATTTTCTTTTCCGATAAGCCGAAAAAGGGATTTTCGGTGATTGCGGAAAGCTCCGCGGCGGGGATTATGCTGGCGGCGTCTTTCTTTTCTCTGCTCTCGCCCGCATTCGATTATCCCTGTACCGTTCCGCCCTATGTCGCCGTGACTTTGGGCTTTTGTATCGGCGGCGCTTTTATCGTCCTTACCGACCGTCTCCTTTCCCGTTCCGAGAAAAGGGCGGAGAACGGCGGGAAAAGCGGTCTTTTATATACCGCGGTGACTTTGCACAATATTCCGGAGGGCATGGCGGTAGGCGTGGCTTTCGCCGGCGGGGGACTCGTCCCGGCGGCTATGCTGGCTTTCGGAATCGGCGTACAGAATTTCCCGGAAGGGCTTTGCGTCGCCTGTCCTTTGCGCGCACGCGGAATGAGCCGTAAAAAAAGTTTTTTCCTCTCCGTGCTTTCGGGCGCGGTGGAAATTCCCTCCGCCGTCTTGGGCGCCTTGGCGGCTACGTTTATCGGAAGTCTGATGCCTTGGGCGCTGGCTTTTGCCGCCGGAGCCATGGTAGCCGTGACGGCCGCCGAACTTATTCCCGAGAGCTTTTCGGAAAACAAAGCTCTGGCGCTCGTGGGTTTATTGGCAGGCTTTGCTCTAATGATGCTCTTGGATACGGCTCTGGGGTGAGAAAAGGGCGGAGTAAAAATTTTTGAAAAGGGAACAAAGAAGTAAAAGAG
>CAKXBD010000118.1:2102-6536 GCA_934871445.1 uncultured bacterium
GAAACAAAGAAGGCGAAGCTCTCCGAGAGACCTCGGGAAATGAAAGAAGGGACAAAGGACGGGAGAAAACTTTTTTTCGCCTGCGGCGGCCCCTTCTTTCGTTTGCTTTTTTGTCCGTTATTTGATATAATAAAATTCGGATAAAATTTATTGTCGGGAGAAAAAAATATGCCTACGATATCGGTGAAAAAGCTTGACGAACGCGCAGTATTGCCCAAATACGGTTCCGCTTACGCGGCAGGCGCGGATTTATATGCCGTGACTGACGGAGAAGTGAGCTTCCGTCCCGGAGAGACAAAGATGATTCGGACGGGGATTGCTGTGGAAATTCCCGAGGGATATGCGGGATTGGTATATGCGAGAAGCGGGCTCGCAAGCAAGCGCGGTCTTGCTCCCGCGAATAAAGTGGGCGTAATAGACGCGGATTATCGGGGCGAGGTTTTCGTCGCTCTCTATAATCATTCGGATTCCGTCCAAACGATAGAGTGCGGAGAACGTATCGCGCAGCTCGTCGTCACGCCCTTTTTGAAGGTGGAATTTCAAGAAGCGGACGAGCTTTCCGATACGGTTCGCGGTGCGGGCGGCTTCGGAAGCACGGGCAGGGGCTGAGGAAGAGACGCCATGTCCATGAGAATGAGAAAAAAGCGCAATTTCGAAAGTCGTATGGAGGCCTGTAAAGACCTTCTTCTCGCGCGCGGCGCGGGCGGAATTCTCAACATGAAGGAAGCGGCGGAAAATTACCGCGCGCTCGTCGATTTTCCCGCCGTGTTCGGAAACGATTTTCCCGTAGAATTGGAAATCGGCTGCGGGAAAGGCGGTTTTATTTGCGCTCTTGCCGAAAAAAATCCAAATATCAACTATCTTGCCCTCGAAAAGATGAGCAACGTCATTTTGACGCCCATGGAGGAAGTGAAAAGGCAAGGAATAGAAAATATCCGCTTTCTCAATATCCGCGCCGAATGTCTGCCCTGCTATGTTCCGGAAAATTCCCTCCAAAAAATTTATCTGAATTTTTCCACGCCGTTGCCGAAACTCGGCTATGCGACGCAGAGGCTCACGCATCGGAATTTTTTGGAGATTTATAAAAAACTTTTGAAAAAGGGCGGAAGAATTCTTCAAAAGACGGACAACAGGGACTTTTTTGAATTTTCCCTCGAAGAATATACCGCCTGCGGATTTCGTCTGGAAAAAGTTACTTACGATTTGCATAGAGACGGAAATCCCAAAGAAAATATCGTCACCGAATACGAGGCGAAATTTATTTCGTCGGGACAACCTATCTGCGCGGTCGAAGCGGTGTTCGGGGAGAATTGAACGAGCATGGAAAAGTCCTCTTTTGAATATACGTTGTATATGCCGACGAAAATCGTTTCGGGTCGGGATTGCGTGAAAAATAACGCTCTGCTTTTGTCTCCGCTCGGAAAACGCGCGTTGATCGTGACGGGAAAGAGTTCCGCGGCGAACGGTTCTCTCGCGGATATGTGTGCGGCGCTAAGAGAAAACGAACAGGGATTTGAGGTGTTCGACGAAGTGACGCCCAATCCCGTTGTCGCCTGCGTGCAGAAGGGTGCGGCGAAGGCGCGGGAAATGCGCGCGGATTTTATCATAGGGATCGGGGGCGGTTCTCCCATGGACGCCGCGAAGGCGATTGCCGCTCTCGCGAGACAGCCTCGGACGGACGAGGGGATTTTTTCGGGCGGTTGGAGCGAGGACATTCTTCCCGTCGCCGCAGTGCCGACTACGGCGGGCACGGGCAGCGAAGTCACTCCGTATGCGATCGTCACCAACGATTTCAAGAGGACAAAAACGAGCTTGTCCTCTCCCGAGATGTTTCCGAAGCTCGCTTTCCTCGACGGGAAGTATATGCTTTCCCTACCTGGGAGAGCAACGATTCATACGGCGATAGATGCTCTCTCCCACGCGGTAGAGGGTATGTTTACGACAAAATCTACTCCGCAGGGGGACTTGGCCGCGCTCGAAAGTATCCGCTTGCTGTTCGGGATATTTCCGAAACTGCAAGCCTCGTCGGAGCTGTCTTTATCCGAAAGAGATACTTTGTTGTATGCTTCCCTGCTGGCGGGAACGGTCATCGCACAAGCGGGGACGACGGCGGTGCATACGCTCGGATACGCGCTCACATATTATTACGGAACCGATCACGGCGAGGCAAACGGCGTATTGCTCGGAGAAATGCTTGCGCTTGCAGAGGAGCGGCTTCCCGAACGGACGGAAAAAATTCTCCGCGCCGCGGGGACGAAAGATTTGGAAGAGTTCAAAAAAATTTTGAAATTGCTGTTGAAAGGACATATCAGGTATCCGCGCGAAGCGGTGATTCAGTATGCGGAAGAGGCGGCGGATAGTCCGAAATTGAAAGGGACGACTTATTTTAGGGACAAAGAGGACTTGTTGCGCATTTATTTAAAGAGCGATATTGTAAAGGAAGCATAAGATGGTCGAAAATATTATTTTGGATGTGGACGGAACCTTGTGGGACAGTTCGGAGACGATTACAAAGAGTTGGAACGAAGTCTATCGCCGCCGCGGACTTTCGAGAAGGTTTACTGTGGAAGAGGTCAATTCGTATATGGGAAAACTTCCTTCCGAAATCGCGGAGGAGCTTTGCGGGGGCCTGTCGGAAAAAGAACGAAGCGATATTGTGGAAGATTGTATGAGCACTCAGCTTAAATTGCTCGAAAAAGAGGGCGGAAGGTTATACCCGGGCGTATTTGAAACCTTAAAGCGGCTGTCCGGCCGCTATGGAATCTTTATCGTCAGTAATTGCGGATGCGGATACATCGAAAAATTGTTTTCCTTTACCGGAATCGGCGCGTTCGTCAAAGATTATTTATGCGCGGGAATGACGGGAAAAAATAAAGGCGAAAACTTAAAATTTCTCATGGAGAAAGAAAACTTAAAAAATTGTGTTTACATAGGCGATACCCGCATGGACGAAATCGCTTGTCGCTATGCGGGTATCCCTTTTATATGGGCGGCTTACGGGTTCGGAAAGTCCGAAAAACCCGCTGCCGTTCTGTATTCGTTTTCCGAGGTAGAAGCAGTGATTTTAACGCTTTGAAAATTTATGCGGGGAAAAAGTCAAAAAAATCCAAAAAATTTTTTTCCTAACTATTGAAAAAGATCGGAAACTGTGATATAATAAAGTCAATATAGTATTCGCAAAAAAACGGAATCGATAAAAATATTGAGATTCCGTCGGGAAAACAAGGAGGATTGGAAGGTGAGTTACATAGTTATCGACGGCGAAGAACGGGAGGCCGTTTGCCCTACGGGAGCCGTGACCATTAAAAACGAAACGGACAAGGCTTGGGAAATTTTGCGGGGGGATAAAGAATCGACGCGCGTTGTCGTGCAGATAGCTCCTGCCGTGAGAGTGGCTTTGGGTGAAAAATTCGGTTTGGCGCGCGGCGAAGACGCAATGGGAAAAATCGTGGCGGCCCTTAAAAAAATCGGCGCGGATTTTGTCGTCGATGCCGCTTTTGCCGCCGATATCGTTGCGGCTAAGGAAGCGGAAGAACTCGCCGAAAGAATGAAAAACGGCGGAAAGCTGCCCATGTTTTCGGCGTCTTGTCCCTCGTGGGTACATTATGCGGAAAATCGATATCCCGACTTAAAAGAGCATTTTTCTTCTTGTCGTTCCCCCATGCAGACGTTGGGAGAAGGCCTGAAAAAATGCTTTGAGGCTTTGGATGACGGCAGGGAAACGAAGGTCATCGCGGTAGTATCCTGTGCTGCTGAAAAGTGCGAGGAAGTTTCCGAAGATGAAATTCCGTCCGTGGATTTGGTATTGACGACGGACGAACTTTCCGAAATGTTCGCCGAAGAAAAAATTCGCCTGCGTATTCTCAAAAACGAAAAAGCGGATGAGCCTTTTACTGCTTATACCGGCGCCGGCATTTTGACGGGAACCGCGGGCGGCGTTACCGAAGCGATTGTGCGCGCGCTCAGCGAGGATAAGTCCGAAGACGCCTTTGCAAAGATAGAATATAGCGGCATCCGCACTCGAAAGGAATTTAGAGAAGCTGAAATTCAGGTCGGAGAATTGACGATAAAGGCCGCGGTGGTTTGCGGTCTGAAAGCAGCGGACGACTTGGCGGAAAAAATAGTTGCGGGCGAAAGTGCTTATGACTTTGTAGAAGTATCCGTTTGCCCTGACGGATGCGTTTCAGGCGGCGGCCAAATTACATCCGATGAAATGACTGAAAAACTTCGTGCCGCGGGACTCTATTATATGGACAAGACTTGCGCCTTGCGTTCTCCCGAACAAAACGAAGCCGCTATGAATTTTGTTTCCCCCGAATTTGCGACAGAATTTGCAGAAGAGTTTAGGTCACGTCTTGAAAAAGAACAGGCAGAAAATATCGAGGCAGTTGAAGAGGAGCCCGCCGAGGAACCGACCGAAGATGTTGCCGAAAT
>CAKXBD010000119.1 GCA_934871445.1 uncultured bacterium
GGATATCGGTTACGAACAGCAAATCAATATCGAAGACGAATTCTGGGATCAGCTCGTCAACGCGATTTCTCTCGATCAGGCGGTCGGTGCGGTGGCGCACGGCGGCTCGCAGTCGGATACTTTGGATAATATCGAGAATCCTGTCGTAAAACAGAACGACGGACCGATGGGCTTTAACGGAAAATCTCTTTCGACGAATAACGGGGAGCCGGGATCCGATCCCTACTATGTAGATCCTGAATCGGAAGCGGGAAAATTCAAGGCGAACGTCAATTCTC
The DNA here is from genome assembly GCA_934871445.1 of uncultured bacterium. Lineage (GTDB taxonomy): Bacteria > Bacillota > Clostridia > Christensenellales > Borkfalkiaceae > Scatosoma. The sequence goes on from CAKXBD010000119.1 coordinate 279, forward strand.
AGACGTTGCTCGGCTCGTCCTTCAATCCCGAGCTGGCTCTCGAATGGGGCAGAATTTTGGGAAATACGGGACTTTGGATCAAGAATTATCAGATTTGGGGCGGCGGACTCAACTATCATCGTTCCCCGTATAACGGAAGAAATACCGAATACCTTTCAGAAGACCCGATGCTGACCAACGTGCTCGGCACGGAGCTCATCAAGGGAACAAACGAATTTGGTATCATCAACGGCCCGAAGCACATCGGCTTCAACGATCAGGAATATGACCGTTCGGGTATCTGCGTATACATGAACGAGCAGAAATTCCGTGAAACGGACCTTCGCGGCTTCCAAGGAGCGGTGGAAGAAGGCGGAGCGCTGGGGCTCATGGTAGCGTTTAACCGAATCGGCGCCATCAACGCTTCCCATCACGTGGGAATGTTGAGAGACCTCGTCCGCGGCGAATGGGGCTTCAAGGGGCTGATTTCGACGGACATGATGAATAATAAATACTATTTCAATCCCGAAGGCTGTATTATGGCGACGGTGACGCAGATGGCGGACTTTGCCGGAGATAACAGTACCTTGGGCGGCGCCGGAGGAACGGACGCGACCTGGACTTATCTTTCGGTAGATAATGTAAAGAATGACGCCGAACTCGTAGATGCGGCGAGAGAGTGCATGAAGTATCAGCTCTATGCCTTTGCGAACAGCGCGGTGCTGAACATTACGACGACTCCCGTAGTTCCCAGCTGGGAGAAGGCGCTTCGCGGCGTAATCGGAACGACGATAGTGCTTTCGGCAGGATTTGCGACGCTTTGGGCTGTGAGCGTTGTGCTCGGTAAAAAGAAGGAGGAAGAATAATCATGAAGGCGATTAAGAAACAAAAACTCGGAACGTGGCTGACGCTCGCCGTCATAATCCTCGGTATCGTAAGCGTAATTATTTACTCCGTAAACGGCAGTGTAGAGGGTTACTTCAAAGGAACGAACCAATCTTCGGTCGTAATCATGTCGGTTTTAGCGATTGTTTTCGCCGTAATATCCATTATTCTCGCGCAGTTTTCTGCAAACGGCGCGGCGGGGAAAATCCTTTCCGCGATTACCGATATTCTGCGCATAGCGGCGGCGGTGCTTCTCATCGCTTCGCTCATGGGCTTTGTCTCCACGAGGGTAGAAGGTCTCGGCTATATTTTCGGCTCCGACGAAAACGTACTCGACGAAATCCAGACGGAGGAAAATATGCGCTCCGCCTATACGGCAATCGCGGGATTCGTATTCTATGCAGTAACTTGGCTGGTCGCGCTCGTCGCGTGCTTCTGCGGAATGACCAAAGCGGCAAAAAAGGCGAACGCATGACGAAGTAAAAACTTTTCTGCGGACTTTCCCGCCGACTGTTCGACTGTTCGGCGGGAAAGGAGCAAAGCGCTCCGCAATCTGAGAAAAGGAGAGGCGGCAGGGTATACGGCGGTCTCTCCTTTTTATAAGAGCGGGCGAGGAGGATGAGAGATGTTGAAAATAGCGAAATTCACATGCGAAAATCTTTCTGAGGGGTGTGTGACGGACGAATCGAATCCCCGTTTTTCCTTTTCGCTTTCAAGCGACGGGCAAGGCGGTCGCTTAAAGCGTGCGACCTTGAAAATCAACGGCGAAACGATAGACGCGACGGAGCAAATCGGCGTCCGCTATAAAGGCGCGCCGTTGAAAGCGTTCACGAAATACACGGCGACGCTGGAAGCGGAATCCGATAACGGAGACCGCGCAGACGCCTCGCTCGAATTTGAAACGGGCCGCATGGGTGTCCCGTGGAAAGCGGAATGGATTACGGACGGCGGCTATCGCTTTACGGAGAAAAAGACGTCTCCCGTCCCGATGATTTTCCGCAAGACGTTCTCTTTTGAAAAAGAGATTCGTTCCGCGAAAATTTACGCCACGGCGATCGGGATTTACGAGCTGGAATTAAACGGAAAAAGGGTCGGCAAGGACTATTTTTCTCCCGGGTTTACCTCCTATAAATCCCATTTGCAATATCAGACATACGACGTAACGGAGCAGATAAAAAAGGATAACACGCTGACGGCGACGGTTGCGGGCGGCTGGGCGGTAGGCGCGTTCGTAATGAGTCGCAAAAACCGAATCACGGCGCCCCGACAGGCATTTTTGGCGGAGCTTCGCGTCGTCTATGCGGACGGAACGGAAGCGGTACTCGGAACGGACGAAACTTGGCAGGTGACGCGGGAAGGGCCTTTGCGCTTCGCGGAATTTTACGACGGGGAAATTTTCGACGCGACGGTTTCCCCCGAAAAAATCTCTTGGACGAACGCCTCCGCCGAGCGCTTGAAAATCCGCCCCGCCTTGGAAGCCTCTTATGGGGCTCCCGTCCGCGCCCACGAAACCTTCCGCCCTGTATCCGTCACCCGCGCAAAGAGCGGCGAACTCATTTACGATTTCGGACAGAACTTTGCAGGCGTGGTGAAAATCAAGATAAAGGGAAAGAAGGGACAGAAAATTACGGTTCGCCACGCGGAAATTCTAACCTCGGAAGGAGAACTTCATACGGCGTTCCTGCGCTCGGCGAAGTGTAGGCTCGTCTATATTTGCCGCGACGGCGAGCAGGAATATTCTCCCCGCATGACCTATATGGGTTTCCGTTACGCGGGAGTGACGGGCGTTTCGGAGGAGAATATCGAGCTTAGCGCGACCGCGTTGTATTCGGACATTCCCGCGGCGGGTGCGTTTGAATGTTCGGACGAACGAATCAACCGCCTGCAAAAAAATATCGTATGGAGCGGGAAATCCAATTTCGTGGATATTCCCACGGACTGTCCCCAGCGCGACGAGCGCATGGGCTGGACGGGCGACATCGCGGTATTCGCGCCGACGGCGTGTTATAATTTCGGCATGGAGCGTTTTTTGAGAAAATGGCTGAAAGACGTGAAATCGGAGCAGACGAAGGGCGGAGGAATCCCCAATACCGTCCCGTCGCAGGGTTACGGCTTTCCCGAGACCATGCCGAAAAAAGCGGTGGCATTCTGGGGCGATGCTTGCGTGTTCGTGCCGTGGGCGGAGTACATGGCTTACGGGGATAAAGGCGTTCTCGAAGAAATGTATCCCGTCATGAAAAAATACGTCAAGGCGTGCCTGTTTTGGGCAGGACTCCTTTCTTTTGGAAAAAACAAATATATTTGGAACGATATCCCCGCGATGCAGTTCGGGGATTGGGTAGCGCCCGACGTCCCGAAGATGTCGGAATGGCAGGCGCGCTGCAAATGGACGGGAACGGCGGCGCTGGCGCGTTCGACGCGGCTGCTTTCCGAAATTGCGTCGATTTTGGGCAACGCAGAGGACGCGGCGAAGTATCGGAAAATCAGCGAAAAGGTTTCCGATGTCTATTGCAGTATTTTGACGGACGGCGACGGAAAATTGAAGGAGGAATTTCAGACGGCTTACGTCCTGCCCCTGCACTTTGAAATGTTTCCCGATTCCGTTCGTCCCAAGGCGGCGAAAAATCTCGTCTCGCTGATAGAAAAGAACGATTATCGGATCGGAACGGGTTTTCCGGGTACTCCCTATATCCTGTTCGCGCTGAGCGATAACGGCTATGCCGACGTCGCGTATAAAATGCTGGAAAATACGGAATGTCCCTCGTGGCTGTACGAGGTGGAAGCGGGCGCAACGACGGTATGGGAGCGCTGGGACGGACTCGATAAAGATGGAACGTGTCCGATCGGCGACGACGGCACGGGCGGCATGATTTCTTATAATCATTATGCGTTCGGCGCCGTGGGCGATTTCCTGTACCGCCGCGTGGTAGGTATCGAAGCGACGGAGGGCGGTTATAAAAAATTTCGAATTGCGCCGCTCGTGGGCGGCGGACTGACGTTTGCATCGGGCAGCGTGGAAACGCCTTACGGAAGGATAACTTCCGCGTGGAGGCTCGCGGACGGGGAATTTCATATCGAAGCGGAGATCCCTTTCGGAACGGAGTGCACCTTGAAAATGCCTTCGGGCGCGGAACGGGTGCTGGAAAGCGGCCGTTATGCGTTTTCGGAAAGCTATGACGGCGGGGCAAAATGAGGTAAGTAAATGAATCATCAAACGACAAAAAAGAGCTTTTTCTCCAATCCCGTGCTCCGCACGCGGATTACGTCGGCGAACGTGAAGCCGAAGGAGATGTTTCTCGGATACTTTGTGGGGCCGTTCTGCGCGTTGATATCCAATGCGATTTTCGGCTCCTTCCTGAACCGTTACTATACGGACGTTATAGGCATCACTCGTCCCGAATACGGCGCATTTTCGGCGCTGTATCCGATGATTTCGGTTATCTTCGTCGTCCTCGGCAATCTTTTGGTTGGCCAGCTCATCGAGCGCACCCGTACAAACCAAGGCAAAGCGCGCCCGTGGCTCCTGCTTTCGGCTCTGCTTGTGCCCGCCGCCATCTGCCTGTTGTTTTTGGTGCCCGTGGGCTCGTCCCCGACGGCGCAGATGGCTTGGATAGCCGTTTCGTACAATCTCTATTATGCGGTCGCGTATCCCTTCTTTTATACGGCGCACAGCTCTCTTGTAGGGCTGTCCACGCGCAATTCCAAGCATAGGGGTCTGCTCGCTACCTTCTCCAACGCCTCGGGCGTGGCGGCAGTCGGTATCGGCGCGAGTATTCTCGTCCCGCTCCTGTTGCAGTCCCTGCTGTTCGTGGAGGGCGCGGGCGGCGGAATCGATACGGCGGCGAGCTATAATAATTGGCGCATTGTCATGCTCGTGCTCGTCGTTCTCACGTTTTTCGCCATTCTCATCGAATATTTCTTTACGAGAGAACGCATCACCGAAGAAAACATGAAGCTGAATATCAAGGAAGAAAAGATTCCCATGTTGAAACAGCTCAAAGCGGTTGTCAACGAGAAATATTGGTGGTTTATCATTCTGTATTTCCTCCTGTTTCAGTTCAGCGGCCTGTTGAAGAACAGCTCCATGACCTTTTATTGCAAGTGGATGCTGCAACCCGTCAGTTTGGGCGGAATGCAGCTCGACCCCATGTTTCTCTTGGGACTGGTCGGCGGAATCCCCACGGCAATCGGAATGGTAGTGGCATGGCCGATTGCGGCAAAGCTGGGCAAAAAGAACGCGGTCGTCGGCGGGCTTGTAATTTCCGTTTTGGGCGGTCTCGTCAGCTTTATCGACGTACATAATCTGTATATCGTCTGCGCGGGGGTGGTTCTGAAAGGTATCGGCTCCATACCCGCCATGTACGTCACGCTCGCCCTCCTGTCCGACGTCCTCGACCATTTGGAGGCGAAAAACGGTTTCAGGAGCGACGGTTTCACCATGTCGGTATACGGCGCCATCATGGTCGGGCTTTCGGGACTCGGAAACGGAATTTTGAACGCGCTTCTCTCCGCAAACGGATATAATGCGGAGCTCGCCTCCCAACCCAAGGGCGTGGAAACGGCGCTCGTCGTTTGCTACTTGGCCATGGAGCTCATTTGCTATGCCGTCATCGCGGTGTTGCTTTGTTTCCTGACGGTAGAAAAGCACATCGACGAGGACCATAAAATTATCCTCGAACATCAGCGGCAGGCGGTGCTTGCCGCGGGCGGGGAATGGATAGAGCCCGCCGAGCGTTTGAGAATGGAGCAGGAGGAAGCAGACCGGCTCGCGGACGAAGCGCGCCGCGCGGAACTCAAAGCGTGGTGCGAGAAGAAAGGGAAATCCTTTGAAGAGGAAGAGAGCAAATACGAAGCCGCGCAGGAAGCGAAGCGCCGCCGTGCGGAGGAACGCGCCGCAGCGAAGGCGGCGAAGAAAAAATAAGGCGGTCATAAGGTTGTCGGTTCGCCGCAGCGGCGAAGGCGGTCGAGCCGCCGTAACGGCAAAACAATCAAAAAAATAATTGCGTTCGGGTTCCCGCGGTAAAATCCCGATACCGAGCGCAAGACGCTCAGGCGGCGCCGCGCAAAACAGCGGTGCCGCCCGAATGTGCAAAGAGGGGCGGCAATATGGATAAAGAAAAAATTATATCGCAGATGACGCTTAAAGAGAAGGCGGAAATGCTGACGGGGAAAGATTTTTGGTCAACGAAGGATTTTCCGAGCCTCGGAATCAGGAGCCTGTTTCTTTCCGACGGTCCGCACGGGCTGAGAAAGCAGGCCGCCGCGAGCGATCATTTAGGACTGAATGCGTCCATT
>CAKXBD010000120.1 GCA_934871445.1 uncultured bacterium
GTATTTAGCTGCATACGGGTTGTTCTGTTCGGTTGTTTTTGTCCCGCTGATATTGGCCGTACGTGGATTTTTGAGCAGATTTTTTAAGGATGTGGGGTATTAATATGATGAAAAAGACAACAAAGGTAAAAAGAAGCCGCACGGAAAAAATCGCATTGTATATCTGTTTTGCTATTTTTTTTATTTATGCGTTGACACTGATATGGCCGTTCGTCTGGATGGGGATCAATGCGGGGAAAACGCAAATCGAGTTTTATCGCAACAAGCTTTCCCTTCCTGCCAATTACGTTTGGTCCAATTTTTCCGATGCTCTGTTTAAGGTCTATGTCACAGCGGGGGCAGGAACGGGTACGCATCAGGTAAAACTTATTCAAATGTTCGGAAATAGTATTTATCTGACGATAATATTGACGGTATTGGAAGTTTTTGTTTCCGCTTGTACGGCGTATGTGATTACCTATTACCGTTTCCCGGGCAGAAAAATTATTTATGGAATGGTTATTTTTACGATGGTCGTACCTTTGGTGGGAACTCTTCCCGTCTCCTATGATTTTTTTTCACGAGCAAAACTTCTCAATACGATTCCGGGAATGATTTTGCTGTGTGTTAATGGTCTCGGTTTTGCGTTTTTGATTTTATACGGCGGCTTTCAAAATCTTTCGTGGAGCTATGCCGAAGCAGCAGCAATCGACGGAGCTGGACCATTTAGAACTTTCTTTCAGGTAATGCTGCCATTGATGCGTCCTGCACTCGTATCGATAGCGGTTGTCACCGCTATCGGATTTTGGAACGACTATACAACTCCCGCTGTCTATTATCCCGACCACCCCACGCTTGCCTATGGAATCAATACTTTGATTAATCAGGTGAAAAAGTCCTCATCCGGAGATTTCGGAAGTAATTATCCTTTGATGTTCGCGTGTATAATTATCGCGATTGTCCCTATTATTATTTTCTTTTCCTGTTTTCAAAAAACCATTATGAAAAATATGGTCGCAGGAGGATTGAAAGGATAGCTTTTTGATTGGAATATGGATTAATGAATATATTTTGAAGTTCAACTATATAAAATAATTTATTAAAAGTAGCATTCTTTGTTTCAAGAAAAAGTAAGAGAAAAAATATTTATATACCCTAAGTGGCGCTTATAAATTATTTGATTTTTCCGAACTTTTATAGGGCTGTGATATATGGCTATAAAAATCTTCGAGGAGGAGAACGAAGAAGTATATTTTATACGGCATTTACAAAGAAAGTTTCGAAAAATGAGAATGAAGCGCCTCATAAGTGGGATAATTTTGCTACAGTTATTCATAAGAATAAGAAAATAAAGGCGGTTATCCGCGCCAAGGGTAATGTAGGAAAACACATTGCGACGCTAACGCCGCTCGGTTATAAGAAAGGCCCGAACGATAAAGAAAAATGGTGATCGACGAGCAAGATACGGCAATGTAAGCGGAGTCCAACTCCTATGGCGAGATGAACACACTTTCAGGAATGCTTTATTGTGCGGAGTGTGGAAAGAGAATGTACCTTTTTCGCTGTTTAACGACAAGACAATCGGAATACTTTAACTGTCCCAATCATCGCAAAAAGAATAAAAATCTTTGCACTTCGCATCAAATTACTGTAAAAACAGTGGAAGCTTTATTGTTAAAAGACTTGCGAATAACAATCTGCTTTGCTGTTCGTAAAAGTAAGCCTTTTTGCAGATATTGCAGGGCAATGCAAACGGGCATTACAGGCAGGAGGTCGAAAGCGTCTATAATTTTATAGACACGGTGAAACTTCCGAACTTCTTAAAAGTGTAAGGTGACCACGGATTGGAAGGACAAAACCTGCCCGCATAAGCGAACATAACAAACGAATATGAAAAAAGACGTGGCGTGAAAGCTACGTCTTTTTCAATTTAATGGGCACGACTAAAAAATTCCCTATCAGAATTGTAGCGAATCCGTCTCTTTTTTTGAAAAAGGGGTTTACAAAAGCGTTTGAGTATGTTATAATGAAACGACTTCAAGAGGCGGGGAATAGAGGTACAGATGATAAAAATTGCCATTGTGGAAGATAATAAAATCGCTTCGGATACGCTTTTAGAGTATTTGAACATCTATTCGGAAAAGAGCGGCGAAACGTTTGAAAGTATAGTATTCAGGGACGCCATTTCCTTTTTGACGGGCTATAAATCCGTTTACGACATTGTGTTTATGGATATCGAGCTCCCGCATTTGGACGGAATGGCGGCCGCGGCAAAACTTCGTCAGGTGGATAAAAAAATCCTTTTGATTTTCGTGACGAATATGGCTCAGTTTGCCGTAAAGGGGTATGAGGTAGACGCGCTGGATTACATAGTCAAGCCCATGGGATACAGCAATTTTGAATTAAAGCTGAAAAAAGCGACCGCGCTGGTCAAATCGAATACGGATACCGTCACCATCAATAAAGCGGGGGGACTTATACGCCTTCCCGCGCGCGAAGTGAAATTTATCGAAGCGAGCGGCCATAAAATTATCTATCACACCGACGCGGACGAAGTGCAAGGCAGCGGAGAATCCCTTTCCGAATTGGAGGTCAAACTCCGCCCGTACGGCTTTTTGCGCTGTAATAACTGTTATTTGGTCAATGTGCGGCAGATTGAATCCGTGCAGGGGTATGTCATTACCATGTACGGCGGGGAGGAAGTGCAAATCAGCCGCCCGCGCAAAAAAAATTTCATGACCGAACTTGCGGATTGGCTGGGAAAGGGCAACTAATATGTACGAATTTTTTGTCGACCACGGCTTTATTCTCGAACTGTTTCTCTCCTTTGCGCTGTTCGCCTTTCCTCTCAAAAAGCGCCGCCTTTACATATTGAGGATTTTGGCTTGTTTGGGTGTTTTGTTCGTATATTCTCTCGTCAGGAACGCGATTCCCAATCTCAACGCATGGACGGAAAGCCTGAAATATGTCGCCTTGTATCTCATCTGTATCGGTTCCGTGCTGTTTATCTTCAAGGTATCCTTTCGCGGCGCGGCTTTTTGTACGATCGGCGCCAGCCTCACGCAGCATTGTGCCTTTCGCGCGGGCGAGCTCACGCGCTATATTTTTGACGGCAGCCTGCCGCTCGCCGTGCAGTCCGCACTTTATATCGCGGCGGTGCTGATAATCAATGCGCTGTCCTATCTTCTCTTTGCCCGCAGATTCGGAAAGGAGGAGGACACGGAATATCTTCAAAGCATGCCCATTCTCCTTTTGAGCGGAGCCATGCTTTTGGTTTGTGTGCTCTTTCAGCAGTTGTTCGAGCAGTACGCCGCGGGAATCGGTCGTCCTCTGTATGTAATTTTCGGGTGTTTCGACATGACCTCCTGCGCATTTGCGCTGTGTATTCAGTACGCAGTTTACCGAAGCGGACTTTTGCACCGCGATTATAGCCTTTTGGAGCATGTTTTGCACCTTCAAAAGGAGCAGATGAAAGTTTCTAAGGAAACCATCGATTTAATCAATATCAAGTGCCACGACTTGAAGAAACAGATCGCGCTGTTAGGGGACAGGAACCATATCACGAAAGAGGAAATAGGGGAGCTCAACCGCGCCATATCGATATACGACGCGGCGGTAAAGACGGGAAATGAAGCGCTGGATGTTTTGCTTGCGGAAAAGACGCTGCTGTGCGAGAATAAGAATATTCAGTTCAACTGTATTGCGGACGGATACAGTTTGGGATTTATGCGCCCGTCGGATATTTACTCTCTGTTCGGGAATGCGATAGATAACGCGATAGAGGCGGTGGAGCGGAACGCGGACGAGAGCCGCCGTTGTATCGGCATGAGCGTCAAGGAAAGCAAGGGAATGATATCGGCGCATTTTGAAAATTACTACGCGGGCGAGCTGGATTTCGACGACGGTTTACCGCTGACGACGAAATCGGATAAGCGGTATCACGGCTTCGGAATGAAGAGCATTAAAATGCTTGCGGAGAAGTACGGCGGCTACGTTTCGGTGAAGGCGGAGGACGGAGTGTTCAATCTCAACATTTTGCTGCCGATTTCCTCAAAAAGAGGACTGAAAAACGGTGGATGAAATCAATTTAGGAAAATTTTTTGACAATTTGGGAAATAGTGCTTGAAAAAAACGGCAAAAAGAATTAAGATGTTCTCACGATAAGGCGAACGGGGGAGAACATCTTTTTTCGTTCGCGGAAATTCGATACGCAATTTCAAATTAATTTTCAAGGAGGAAGATTAATGAAAAAGGGTAACAAACTCACATCGGTGTGGCGCGGTCTCACCGCGGTGTCGGCGTCGCTATTGGCGCTGTCCACGCTCGGCTACGGAATCGCGGATACGTGGAGGAGCAATGTCGACGCCGCGTTCGGGACGCAAAGTTTCATCACCAATACGGACGACGTAAAATATACGTCCACGTATAAGACGGGAGACGAGATGATGAATGCGGCAAAGGCGTTTGCGGTGCGCGAGGGCGCGGAAGGCACGGTCATCATGAAGAATGAAAACGGCGTGCTTCCCTTGAAAAAGGGCACGGTGGCGCTGTTCGGCGGCGCGGCGTATAAGCCGTATATGTCCGCGGCGGGAAACAGCGACCAGGTCAAGTTGGAAAAGGCGTTGACGGACGCGGGCTTTACCATCGATTCGACGATGAAATCGATTTATGAGCAATTGTTGACGCATGAGGAATATGTTCCGAACACCAGGGCGGGCGATTATACGGATTTCCCGATCCGCGAGGCGAACGCAGATAAGTTCACGACGGACGGCGGAGCGGCGACAACATGGAGAGAACAGGTTCAGGCAGATACGGCGATCGTGGTGTTCTCCCGCCCGGGCGGAGAGGGGACGACGTATAAGCCGGGCAGCGCGCAGGACGCTTTCGGAAACCCGACGGGCAAGAACCCGCTCGCGCTTTCGGACGACGAACTTTCCGTCGTAAAGGCGGCAAAGGAAGCGTGCGATAAGGTAGTCGTGCTCCTCAATACCTCCTGTACGATTGAAATCGGGGCTTTGAAGAGTGGCGAATACGCGGTGGACGGAATTGCGTATATCGGCATTCCCAACGATTATCAGTTCACGGGAATCGTGCAGGCGCTTTCGGGCGAGGTCAATCCGACGGGCGCGCTCGCGGATACCTATGCGACGGATTCGACGTCCTCTCCCGCGATGATGAACTTCGGGGGGGGGTACTATTCCGACTTTGAAACAGTCAGCGACTTTGAAGATACGAGATGGCCGGGCGTTGAAATCAATAACGAAACCGTAGGCTCCTTCGGCGGCAAAGCCAGCTATTCGGGCGGTTTTTATATCGTCGAGGCGGAAGGAATTTATACGGGCTATAACTATTACGAATCTCGGTATTACGATTGCATCGTCAATCCTTCGAGTAACGCCTCCTCGGCAAAGGGCTCGACGCAGGACGACTCCGCTTGGAGCTATGATAAAGAGGTGTCGTATACTTTCGGATACGGACTCTCCTATCTCCCTTATGAACAAAAGCTGACGGGTGTGACGGTAGAGGACCGCGTCGGCGGCAACGTGACGGCGACGATCGAAATCACGAACAACGGAGACAAGAGCGGCATGTTCCTCGCGCAGCTTTACGTGCAGACGCCCTACACGGCGTACGATAAAGCGAATAAGGTAGAAAAGAGCGCGATTCAGTTCCTGAATTCGGGAAAGGTGGAGGTCGGAGCGCACGAAACGGAGACGGTCACCATCACCATTCCCACGAAGTATCTCGCGAGCTATGACTATACGACGGCAAAGACATACATACTCGACGGGGGTACGTATTATTTTGCGACGGGCAACGGCGCGCACGACGCTTTGAATAACATTCTTACGGCGCAGAACCATACGGAAGGACTGACGGACGTCAACGGCGAAGCGACGACGGGAAACACGGAGTGCGTCGCGACGTGGAAGAACGGGGACGAGAGTGCGACGGACACTTCGACGTTTGCGATTTCCGACTCCGGAACAAAGATAACCAACGTAGCGGATAATGCGGATCTCAACTATTATCTGCCGGGCACGGTGACGTATCTTTCGCGGACGGATTGGGACGCCACCTATCCGGTCAACTATAATACGTTCAAAAACGGCGGCGGGGTAACGCTTGCAGACAGCCCGAAGAAAGACGAGTGGCTGAAAGAGCTCCGCAATCAACAGCATGTTTTGGCGACGGATGACCCCGTAGAGAACGTGGACGGCATTCCGAGCGTTACCTTCCAGGATATCGG
>CAKXBD010000121.1 GCA_934871445.1 uncultured bacterium
ATGTATCATAGCCGCTTTGGCGGTATTCGGAATTATCTCCATGATTGTCGGACCTCACGGAGGCCCCGAGGACGAAGACGAGGAGGATTCCGACTTAGACGAAGGAGAAAAGGGGCGCGTCGTTTTGAAGCGCAGGGGCGGAAGACGTATTTTTGCCGCTAGTCCCGTTCTTTCCGTGCTCGTTACGATTGTCAATGCGGCGGTGCTGGCGCTCGCCATAGCAAGCCTTGCGCTGGTCGTCGTTTCGCTGACTCCGTTAAAGACAGGAGCTCTGAAAAACGTATTCGAAAATACGCTCGTTTCAAATAATTGGAAATATATTCATTCCTATGCGTTCGATTTCCTCATTATAGGCGTGCTTGCGGTTTTTGCGCACGCGGGATTCAAGCGCGGAATGTTGCGCGGCGGCCTCATCGTGACGATAGCTTTTATCGCGGCGATTATTGTGTCTTTTTGGCTTCCCTTTTCTAAATTCGCGGGGGAAGGAGCTGCTTTCGCATTTATCGGAAAAGGTTCCGATTACTTCGGAGATTTGATCGCAAAGGCCCTTCCCGAACAGGTGTCCGTCGTTCTCGGCAAGGTGGCCTGCGGACTCGTCTCTTGCGTCGTGCTCTGCATCGCCGTCGCCTTGGTCGGATTTATTCTTCGGCTGATTGTTTCGGGCGTAAAACGCTTTTTTGTGTTCCGTCTGTTGGACGGAGTCCTGTCCATGGCCGTCATGTTTGCCGTGGGAGCGTTTTTCTGCGCTTTGGTCATGGCGCTGTTATACATATTGGGACATTTTGAAGTATTTGACGCTTCGCAGCTCTTTGGGGAAAACTCGTCCCTGTCAAAGGGGATTTTTGCCGCGTTCGACGAATATCTGAAACCTTGGCTCGAAAAACTGTCCGAATCGATTCCGAAAGGTTAAGTTTCGGTTTGCCGTCCGCAGATTATGTCCGTATAATTTGCCGCTTATGGTCTGTGATATGGCCTCTGTCTGTTGTAGTTTTCCGTTTGTAGTCTTTCGGGGGGAAAAGGGCCGTTTTATAGCCCGCTGAGAAAATTTTTTCCGAACAGCTCTTTTTTCAACGGTTCGTGGGTCTGCGAGCAGCGGACAAATTCTTTTATCAATGAAATACTTTCTTCGACGGCGCGGACAAAGAGTTGTTCTGCGCCGTCCGTCATTACGATGTTTTTATCGTCCGGATACTGCCATTCGTGTCCCTCTGCGTTTAACAGTCTTGTATCTTTTTTGGCGAACATGCGCGCGGAAAAACGTGTGTATGCGCGGAAATTCCGTATGCTCTTCAAAAAGGCGCCCTTGATGAGTGGATCGCGTTCGGCTTTTGCCGTCGCCACCGCATATAGAGTAAATAATTCCGAGGCTTCTTTCGAAGGGATATCGGCGTTGAAATAAACTCGAAATTGACGGAGCTCCTCTGCATTGGATTTTTCTCTGAAATAGAAATCTAGAGCGCCTTCCGCACGGGAGTGCTTGACGGGAGAGTGTCCCGACAGGTAGTAGACATAGGGGTGAAAAATACAATCAGCGGCATAGTGGGTGATATATCCGAGCGCATAACTGAAAAGGTCGGAGTTCCGATCTGCAAATAAGAAGAGCGCTTTGAAAAAATCAAATGAGCCTCTATTGTGCAAAAAGCGCCCGAAATTGATTTCCGAAGCGCGAAAAGCTCGATAAAAGAAACAGAAATCGGCGCCTTGTGCGCCGAAGAAATAGAGGCGCAAGGAAGATATATTTCCGCGGATTTCTTCGGGGAGGCGTCTGAACACTTCCGCGGCGACGGAAAAATGAGTATAAGCGGCAGGCATACGTATAGTATATGCGCTTTTCTTTTTCCCCATTCCCAAAAAAGTTCGTTACAGCCCTGTGCCGGATAAAAATGCGCCCGAAAAATATCGGGCGCAAAATCTGGATTTTCAGAATGTTTCGACGAGGGGAAATTTAAGCGAAGGATTCGCCGGAATTTCCGCCGTTTGACGGGAAAAGTTAATATGATGAATTTTTTGAGATTTCTCTGTAAGAAAGAGTTCAGTCAAACTGATTTGCCAAAATTTCTGCTGTGAGGCGGACGAGGTTCAAAATATTGTTATCGAGTTTGGCACCTTCTTCTCTGGTAAGGACGGCCACGGCTCCGAGACAATCGCCGTTTGCGACGATAGGAACGATAATCTGGGCGGTGATTCCTTCTTCGCGAGAAGAGGTGAGAGGCAGAATGTCTCCGCCCTCCGAAGCGTTTGCAAGATAACTGCGGCGTTCTCTCAAAATTTTGTCCATTTCTTCGGACAGATTTTTTCCGTCGAGTTCTTTTTTACCTTCTCCATAGGCGCACAAAATTTCGTCTGTATCGCAGATAACGGCAAGTTTTCCGCTTAAATCGTTGAGAGATTTGACTGTAGCTACGCTAAAACGTTCCAACGTAGCGATAGGCGAATATTTTTTTAACATGAGTTCGTCCCTGTCGGTAAAAATTTCGAGCGGGTCTCCCTCTTTAATTCTGAGCGTGCGGCGGATTTCCTTAGGGATAACTACTCTGCCGAGCTCGTCGATTCTTCTGACAATACCGGTTGCTTTCATAAAATTTCCTCCGTTTACACTTATTGTGTGTATGTATAGGAAATAGTATACATTTTTTTGTGCAGGAAAAAAAGATTCTCAGGCTTTCAAAAAGAAAAATAAAAAAAATTGGGAAAGTGGTTAAAAATGAGTTGACAAAAGCGGACGGTTATTATATAATAGACCCGTTAATTCGCGGTCGTGGCGGAACTGGCAGACGCGCAAGACTAAGGATCTTGTGGTTAACCCCATGCAGGTTCAATTCCTGTCGACCGCACCAAGTCTTAATAGCTTGAACTTCTTTACAGTTAAAAGAACGTTCGGGCTATTTTGTTTAATGGAAGAATTTGAGAACTTCCGAGTATAGAAAAAAGGCAGATAGAGTTTTGGCTCTATCTGCCTTTGCCGTTGTTATAGGTTTATAATTTTCGGCACAACCTTTCTAAATTAATTTATATTTTTATTAAACCGCTACCAACGGACCATTCGTCCGTATTTTTCACTGCGGGTACGTCCCTGTGGGTTCAATGGGACTCTTTATTATTCAATTTTGTATTCAGTTGTTTTGCTATCCATTCGTCATAGTCTTTGCGACCTTGATCGGACGATAGATATTCCTGAATTATCGGTAATAAAACTCTTGCAAGAGAGTCTATCTGATAATCGGGTATATCAAAATTAGTCTTGGGTGTAGCTTTCTTTCTTGCCATTAAATACTCATTGTTAGCTCCTTATTTACTTCAATTAGAAACCTTAGTTTCACGTAGTTTTCTCCGTAAGTTTTAGCCCTCAATCGGACAAGCGTCATCGACAATAGCTATTTTCTCCAACCGTTCAAACTTTCGTTGCGGAGAAGATTTGTTACTTCGTCCGCCAATTATTGTTCGTAGAGAAGGGCAGTTTGGACTTTTGCGCTTTGCGTTCATTAGCTACTCGCTGTGCGTGAGCCAACTCATCGGGCGCATACTTCTTTAACTTTAAAAGAATATCTAAACTGCGCTGTCCTGTTTCTAAATCCTGTTCTCTTTTCTTTATTTCCTTAAAAAGTCCTTCATTGTCCTTGATTAAAGTACTGTTCTGTTTTTCAAGCTGGCTGTTCTTCGTGCGCAACGCTATGATTTCCGCTTCTTTCTGCTTACCTGAAAAAGGTATCTTTTCGCTTTTAACTTTCTCGTAAGCATCAAGTATTTCAAAGGCAGGTTTTGCGGCTTTGTGAACACGTTCTGCTTCGGCAATTTTAGTTTTTGCTTGTTCCGTTGCCTTGTTAGATTCCGAAATAGTTTCCGCGGCTTCTTCTTTCATTTTCTTTAACTTGAACGCTTCTGTTTCCAAATGAGTGGCAGTGCTGCCTTCTTTGCCTCGTTGCAAACCCCAAGGCTTTCCCACCGACTCGTAAAATTCCGTCTGTAATTCCCTGAGAGCTGTTCTGTCAAAGAGCTTCTTACAACATAACCGATTTTCGAATACGGGAACAAGATTGAGGTGCATATGCGGATTGGTTTCGTCCAAGTGTACGATTGCCGAAACTATGTTCTCCTCGCCATACCGTTCTGCAAAAAAATTTGCGCAATCATAAAAGAATCGGTCAATTTCTTCCCGTGATTTCTCCTCAAAGAACGCTCGACTCGCACCAAGAATAAAAGAGGCCAAAAGGACTGCGTTCTGTTTAATTTTACGCTTTGGTTTTATCTCTTCGATTCTTCTGTTGATGTGGTCAAGATATGAGCCTTGCTTTTTGATGACGTGATAGTTGAGAGGAGTACGTTCGCTGTCTATCTGCGGATTGACCTTAGAGTGATAGTTCTTGTCACGCTCGTTTTCTCTTTCAATACCTACAACGTCGTTGTGCTGATATTTGTCCATGTGACATACTAAATAAGCTATAATGTTACCTCCGTAAAATAAAGATTTTCCCCTTTTCTCCTCGAAAAGGTATAACTCACTATACCAAAGCCGCAAAGCGGTTTGGTGCCGTTCGCCCTTGCAGGGGGCTTTTAATCCTAAAAAATGAAATGCTTGTCTAAAATTTAAGGGACAAATTTTAGAACAAATACTTATAGTTCAGTTGCTATGTCGGTGCGAAATAATGAGAAAATTTCATGTTTTACCTCCTTGTATTAAGATAGAAGCATACCGATTTTAAGACAAAAAAAGCCCATAGAAAGCAACCTTTCTATGGACATAAATTCAGATAGATTGTCCAAAAAACGGTATGCTTAATAAAATTCAATAAAAAAATTGTTTTCGAAAGATATGTAAAGTTTTTTATTGAAAAGCCCAATTTTTAGAAAATTAAGAAAAATAATAAATCTTTTTTTCGGATTCTATACCTTGAAGTTTTAGAGAGGATAGAAACTTTCATTCATTTTCTGCGAGTATGAAATTTTTTACCTTACACATGATGGAATCGGGTAATTTTTCATTACAGATTACCGTATCGAATTCGGAAATATCGCATAGATTATGCCAAAAGCTATTATTGATTTTTGAATTGTCGACCATGAGCACTTTCTTTTTAGATTGTCTCATAAGCGTATAGCGAACCTCGTTTTCCGGCACGGAAGTATCGGTGGCAAATCCCGTATCGGAGAGCCCGTGGCAGGAAACGTAGCAAATATCCGCATTGTATGATTGTAAGGTATTGATTGCCGATTGACCGATTAAGGAATAGGATTTATTAATCGATTCTCCGCCTGTGCAGATAAATTTAATATTTGTCTGGCTGAGCATGTAAGAGGTTTTTATTCCGCAGGTGATTACGATAATATCTTTGAATTTTTCCAAAAATTTTATAAGATGAGCGGCGGTAGTGGAAGCATCTAACATAATCACAAAACCGTCTTGTATCAGCGTGCTGGCCTTTTCTGCCAGTGCGCTTTTTATATTGTACATATGTCGTTCTCGTTGAGACAGTGCCACGTTTGTATCTGCGGAAATCGTATTCGCGATTACTTTCCCATGCGTGCGGATAACGAGCTTCTTATTTTCAAGCCGAATGAGGTCCCGCCGTATCGTCGGTTCGCTCGCGTAAAGAGTGTCGGCAAGCTCTTTTACGCTCACCGTGTATTTCTTTTCAAGTATTTTTAAGATTTCCTTTTCGCGTTCAAAATTGGGCATATAAACCTCCATGATTAAAATTATAATGTAAAAAAATTTGTTTGTCAAACGTTTGAAAAATATTTTTGATTACTTTCATGAACGCTTTGAGCGTTTCATTTTCCGTCTGCTGTCATTTTTTGAGCAAAACATGCAAGATGAAAGGATTATATTGACTATTCGTTCAAATTTGTTATAATAGAGCCGAAAGTAACTCTTTTCCTAGAATAGTGAACTGTTTTTTGAAAAAGATTAAACAATTTGACGTATTGTATATTTTTACATAAATATAAATATTTTTACATGTCGGAGGGAATTTAGTGGATTAGAGGAAAAAATTATAGATAAAAAGGGGGCGCCCCCTTTTACGGCTCTCAGCCGTAAAAAAAAATCTTAATTAGGAAAAGATAGCCGTTTTAATGCCAATAAAAATTTTATAAATTCAGTTTAACAAAAAAATAAAATTGCGTATAGGCGGCGGAGCGGTTTATGTAAATAGAAATTTGTATGGATGCGCCGGAGATTATCCGCGCGCGATAAAAG
>CAKXBD010000122.1 GCA_934871445.1 uncultured bacterium
GAACTTTCTTAAAAGGCGTCGGGGCAACAGACGTCTTTTTTAATATGTAAGGAGAAAGGGCTTACGGAAATTCCGCAAGCCCTTTGGCTTTACTCTAAATCTGAAAAATAAAAGGTAAATCCGAACCATTCACTTGTTACAAGCATATAGTTCGGATTATACCCTTTTGGTGCACCTTAAGGAATTCGAATCCCTAGCCTTTGGTTCCGTAGACCAACGCTCTATCCAGTTGAGCTAAAGGTGCAATCAGCAATTCTCTTTCGATAAATTGCTATCATAGTATAGTATTTTTTTTTAGATTTGTCAACTGTTTTTCGCTGTTTTTTTCAAGTTTCTGTGCGTTAAATTTCAAAGAAAAATTTTCAGAGCTTTACCGCACGGACATGCGCTAAAGGACGATAGACATGTACACGATTATCCCTGACGTCTATCCTTAACCGCCTACCGTCCTTCGCGGGAAGTGACAGCGTACAATCGATTCCGATTCCCTCTTTCGCCGCGGCACCACCTTTTATAATATCGTATCCCGTCAGGGCATAGACGAGCCAACGCGCCGCATAAGAAGCAAAACCATGATCACAGCTTGCAGAAATATTGTTATTTTCCCAAAGCGTGCCCGTCCGCTGCGCCATTTTCCCGAAAATGTCGAAACATTCCTTCAAGACTTTTTCACGCTCTCCTTCCCGCATGAGCAGATCCAACCGCATATACAGGCCATACATGACATTAGGCTTCTCCATTTCGGGCAGAAATCCTTCTTCTCGGGCAGGGCCCAGACGTTTCATCAGTTCTTCAAATAATTCGGGATATTCTTCCTTCGTCGCGCACTTGAACCAAAAGGCGTAATATTGGCACACTTCCGTCAAATATCCCGTCCGCACGAGCGCACCTGTCTCGTCCCGTACGAGGTTATCCACAAAAAATCTCCCGTCATAAGCCAGACGTTTCACGGCTTCGCGGATTCTTTCCGCCTTTCGCTTCCATTCCTCGTTTGCATAAACTTTCCCCGCGGCTTCGAGGCAAGCGGCATAACAGATATTGGAAGGGATATTGACTCCGCACACATGAGAAGGGGAATTTGCCTCGCTCCATTCCACAAAAATCCAGCTTTCGAGATTTTCCAAAAGCCCCTCCTCGTTTTCCTTCTTTTCAAAGTATCCGAGTATTCCCCTGACGTTTTCTTCGGAGTCTGCCACGATTCCTTCACAGCCGTATTGTTCCGCATATTTTTCAAGCTCCAAAATATACCACATCGTCCAGTTAGGAATAAAAGTTCCGTCCACGTTATCTGCAGGATAGCACATGGGAATCATGCCCTCCGGCAGTCCTTTTTTAGAGGCATGGACGTAATTTTCGAGAAAGGTCCTCTCCGCGGCGTTATCCCCCGTGAAAAAACGCTCCGCGACGGAGGAGAACCAACTGTCCGAAAGCCAGCCCGCCCGTTCGCGAGAAGGACAATCGGTCAAAAGATCGACGGCGTTCTGCGCCAAAGTCGCCCGAGCGGCTTCCATAATCGCGTTTACCTGCCCGTCATCGGAAGAAAAACGCAGCTTTCCGCAGTCGGGATTTTCATAGTCCCTTTGAGAAATTTCCACTTCCAAGCCGTCGGTATATACGACGCAGGCATAACGCACCGTGTACGGCTCAAAGGAAGCGACGCGGAAAACGCCGGCGTTTTCCACCGTCCATTTATGGACACCGGAACAGCCGTTTCGCTTAAAATCGACATAGTTTTTCCCCTTTCCCGCTTCTTCCCATAAGAGCTCGTCAAACACGACATAAACGACGCCCGGACGCTTTGCGCGGATTTTCAGTTCCGTAAATCCCGTAATTGCCCGCCCGAAATCCCAAGTCGTATATTTCAGACCGCTTTTTTCGGATTCGTTCGGAATATAGACGAATTTCGACACTTCGTCCGTCGCGGACTCCTCCCATTCCTCTATTTTGAAGCCCTGTAAAATTGACCCTATCAACGTATGCGCACGGTCTCTCCATACGGGAGCATTTTCGTCCGTTTCCACTCGCCCCGACTCTATTTCCTTTACGGGGAAATGCAGGGCAAGCCGCGCGCTTTGCACATGGGAAACGAGCAACTGCGGAATTTTTACCTCTTCCGTCTCCAATGGTTCAAAGCATGCCTCTCCCCGATAAAACCGTGTTCTGTCCGTTTTCAGGCGATAGACCTCCGCAAAAGCCCGCTGAAAGCTGTACCGCTGAACCTTCTGTACCCTGTCGGTCAGGCGACGGCAGACAAAATCCTCCGCATGGTATTCTTTGCCGTCGCTGCAAACCACATCGCACGCAAAAAAGGGCTCTTGCCTGATCCAGCAATAGGACTCCACATTGCTGCTTTCCACTTCCACAACGATTACTTTTCCCGTAAAAGGAATTTCCGCAACGCGGGCAAATCCGTGCGCCGCACGCTGCGGCCCGAAAGCGAGTATTTTTCCGTCCGCATATACCTTATAGCAGGTCGAAGCCGCTATTTTTATCAGCCCTTGTTTTCTCTCCCTCATATCGAGGACAAAACCGAGCGTTACATTCATTTCTTCCGATAATCCCTTGCCCCATACCGCGTTCATCTTACATTTCTCCGTTATCTTTCAAAGTATCTTTTCCCAAAAGGAAAACGACCTCTATTATTATAACATATTTTTTCTGTTTGTAAAGGAAATTTTGAATTTTTCAATCGGAAAAATTTATTCTTTAATCCAAGCGATTTTTTTTGCCAAAATGGTAGAAGAGATTCCGTCCGTATGAGCGAGATAGACAATTTCCACTCCGTGAGGAGCAAGCTGACCCTCGTAACGTTTCCATTCGGGGGAACCCTTCCAATCCGATCCCACGAACATTTTGTCGAAGCGATAGTTTTCCCAAGCGCCCAGCTTATTTTTGTCCGTTTGCGGCACTACTTTGTCTACATATCGGATAGCGGAAACGATTTCGCAGCGCTGCGCAAAAGGAATCACGGGCGTTTTATGTTTTTCCCGCTCCACCAGCTCGTCGGTGGATACACCGACGATTAAAAAATCGCATTGTTCTTTCGCCCGCCTTAAAATATTCAGATGCCCTATATGGAACATATCGTATACGCCCGTCGTATAGCCGATGATTGTTTTCATTTTCCGTTTTCTCCTTTTTGTACTCTCCATATTTTTATTGCTGTTTTTCTTCCCTGTCCATATCGTTTTCCCGTTTCCGATGTCTTTGGCGTCCGTTTATTCTCGGTTGCCCGTATTCTTTCCCGCGGATTTTCCTCTCTTTTTCAATCCGCATATAACGTCTCTGATCACGGGAAAATTCACCCACAAAAACGCGATTATCGCCGCAGCGGAAACGATATAGATATGCCAATCGAGCGTCGCGGCTATCGCCTGCCCGACGATAATCGAGCAGCTCAGAAAATATCGCGGAAGTCCCTTGTCAAACTTCAAAAATCTGGAAACGTCGGCCATCTGAATATACGCCATCACCGCGTAAGCGACGGCGGTTGCGGCGGCGGCTCCGTAAGTTCCCGCCGTTCCGATGAGGAAGAAATTTCCCGCAATATTGACGGCAGCGGCAAAAAGAGTGGTAAACATTACGTTTTTGTTCTTGTGCATGGCGCTGTAAAGCCGACTGAAATAAGCGGAGACGGCGGAAAAGACCGCTCCGACCAGCAAAAGCGGAACCAATTTCCAAGCCTCAAAATATTCCTTTCCGACATAAATCCTCAAAAGCGGTTTCACGGCCGTAATTCCGACGATACAGGCGAGAAAGACCAAAAATGTATAATATTTGAACGTGTAAGAGAAGAAAGAAGCGTCTTTGGAAGAATCGTATTCTTTAATGGAAGAAATTCCCCAAGCCTGAGAGAAAATCTGTGCGGCGATATTGACCAGAGCGGGAATTTTCGTCGCTACCGTGTATATGCCCAACTCGGATTCTCCGAGCCTCCACTCTATCATGATTTTATCGGCGGAATGAATCAGCCACCAGGAAAGATTGTTGACGATGAGCGGCAGAGAATAGAGCGTCATCTGCCGAAGGAGAGCGGGCGAGAATCTTGCATGAAATAAATCCTTTATTACGCCGCCGAACAGAGCGCATAAAACGGCTGTTCCGACATGGGAAAGAATGTTAGATAAAAGGTATCCCTCTATTCCCTTTTTGTAAACCGCGAGAAACAGGATATTCGCCGAAGCCAGTATCAGAGTTTGCAGGACGCTGAAAAGCGCAAACAGCTTGTTTTTATCGCGAACTTTTAGATAAACGAGTTCCACGGACGTAACCATGTAAGCGACGATATATGCACAGATGTACCATTTCCAATTTGAAACGGCGGGATAAAATCGGAACAACGGGGTAAAAAGGACGGTCAGAACGCTCCCGAACAGAATGACGACGAACGCACAGAGGAGCACGTCCTCCTTTCTGAGTTCGTTTTTCAATCCATAACGGAGAACGCTTTCAAAGATGACGACGGAAACGAAGGGAAACAGCATTTGAGCAATCGTAAATACGAGCTCGGCCGTTCCGTATTCGGAGGGTGTCATCAAATTGGTATAGAGCGGAACCAATAAAAAGACGATCAGCTTTGAGCCGAGCGAACCGAGCGCGAAAATCAGAGTATTCCCGACGAGCTCCTTGAATTTTTTATTCATTTTTGGCCCTCGGTGTCTCTTTTGAGTTCCGATATTTTTGTTTTCCGCCCCTCTCTTTGACATTCGGCATTTCTTTGCTTTTCGTTTTTGAAATTTTGCTCTCCTCCGATATTTCTTTCTTCTTGCGGTACTTTTCGTAATCTATAAACGGCACGCCCCGAAAGTCGTCTTTGAGGTATTTTCCGCCCCGCTTCAAACCGCGGAAGGCGTGTAAGTTCCGATGCTTTACGCTGTACGCGCAGGCGTCGAAAAATATCCCCGCTTTTACCCAAAAATAAGCCAACCTGTTCCGAAAGGTCTCTTTGACGTTTTTTCCGTAAAAATACGCATACCCTGCGACCTTGCAGGCAAACGCTTCTTCCGCGTCATACCTGCCTACGGGAGAATGATTGTGTAACGCAGTCGCGTCCGCGGCGAACGCCAAAGAATATTGTTTTCCCACGCGATACGAGAAATCCATATCCTCTCCGAGACAGTAACGAATCAAAACCTCGTCAAATCGAAAATTTTCAAAGACTTCCCGCCGATAAGCGGTAATGCCGCCAGGAAGAATTTCCGTTTTCGTCAAATTATTTTTTATATAACCCGAATTGAATTTTTTTCTTTTGTCCTTAAAGGGGCCGACGTGAAAAAAATCGAAAAAAAACACTTTGAATCGGGAAGAAATGCTGTTTTTCTGCCGCCCGCAAATCCCGAATATTTCAGGGTTTGCGGAAAAATGCCCGATAATTTTTTCAAAGAAATCCCTGTCCGGAATAATGTCGTCGTCGAAAAAAAAGATGTATTCTCCCACCGCGTATCGGACGGCGAGATTTTTTGCCTCGCACAGGCCCGATACTTCGGGGGCGTAAAGGTGCTCCACTTCCACGCTTTCGGGCAGATTGATTCCCTCCAAGCGATATTTTTCCTCCGACTGATCGACGACGATCAGCTTGTCGGGCAAAAGCGTCTGTACGGCGAGTCCCTCGCAAAATCTCAACAAATCTTTTTCTCGATTTTTGGTCGGAACCACCGCCGTAAACCGATTGGATTTATTTTCCGCAAACATTTCCTTTTTCCTCCCCTCTTTCCGAGCGCCTCTGTTTCCTATTCCGATTTTGACGGAGTACGGCCAAGCCCCGTTCTTTGAAAGAAAAAACTTTCCTCCCCCGCGCGCTTAATCTCACGCCCGAATTGTCTTTTTCCGCGGCCATTCAAAGCTGTCGTTGCAGAGAATATTTCTTCTTGTTTTTTCCTCCGATTCGCCGTAAAATCCGACAAAAGAGCAAAGGCAGCAGCATATACCAAAAAATCCCCCGCACCAGCGACGAAAATTCTCCCCGCGGATAAAACAGGAGATCGGTCGCCACGATCGCCCAAGACGCATACCATGCGGCATTGTCCGCAGCATCAACTTTCGACTCCGTTCTTTCCAATACTCTGCCGAGCAGAAAAGCGAAACCGAGTATCCCGAAATATCCGAAATTGATATAGGCTTCCGCGACGCAGCTGTACCCCAACGCGCCGCCGTATTTCCAAA
>CAKXBD010000123.1 GCA_934871445.1 uncultured bacterium
GTATCGTCTGCGGGAAGGATAAAAGTATATGTATAATTTGTCGTCAGACATTCATTCCCGTCGTACCACCCAGAGAATTTGTATCCGAGATTCGGCAAAGCGATAAGTGTAATCTCTGTATTATAATCATATGAACCCGAACCCGTCCCCTCAACCGACCCGGCATCGGTGTTATACTCTACAGTAACGGTATATCGGTTGATCGCCCATTTTGCCGTTACGGAAGAATCTTCCGGATACAGCCACACAGACAACGATTGACCGGTTCTGTCGGTAAGTTGCGTTTCGCCTTTATACCATCCGAGGAAGGTATAGCCCTCGTATTCGGGTACGGGAAAAGTGTATCCCGATTTATACGTTATAATAGTCTGAGATTGTGCTACCTCGCCGCCGTTTGCATCGAGAAGTACGGTATAGGAGTTTGCCGTCATATCGGCATACAACTCTAAATTGTTCCACAAGATTCGCGATTGGTAAACGGTTTCGTTTTCTGTCCAATTATGGAACGTATAGCCGGAAACGGAGTACTTGAAATCCGCCTCATATTCATAACCCGTATATGCAGTATCCGTATGTATTAAAGTATTTTTGTGATTATAATAATTGACGCTTACGGCATAACTGCGATATACATTCAAAGTATATACCTGTGCAACTTCACCGTCGTTATTTTTCAGTATGATATAAAATAAATTCTCTCCATTCTCCAATTTACCGGAACTTCCCGCGGCAATTTTTGTGGGAATTTCCGTTTGTCCCAAAATATCCGCATATAGAGCCCAATTACCCGATGAAACGGTTACTTTATTTAACAGGGCGACACTATCCGTTAAGCTGTCGACAAGAAGAAAGATATCCGTTCCGTTGATTGTTGCGCCTTCAACGCTTGTTATTTCAGGGGGAACAGCTTTTATCGTCACGTTACATGTTGCCGTTTTACCGTTGCTTGTTTTTACGGTGACGGTAGCCGTGCCGGCGGCTTTTGCCGTTACGGTTCCGTTTGAAACCGCCGCTATGGAAGGAGCGGAAGAAATCCACGTTACGCTTTTTTCGGTTGCATTGGCAGGCGATACCGTCGTGGTCAATGTTTCGCTTTCCCCGAGCTCTAATATCAAGGTGGTTTTATTGAGAGATACGTCCGTCACTTCGATAATTTCAGGTGCGGGTTTATTAACAGTCACGTTACATGTCGCCGTTTTTCCGTTATTTGATGAGGCGGTAATCGTGGTTGTGCCTTCGGAAAGACCTATAACATTGCCGCTATCGACGGAGGCGACGGAAGTATCTGTACTTGTCCATTCAATATCCTTATTCGTGGCATCGGCGGGCAAAACAGTTGCGGTAAGCGAATAACTTTCCCCAATTTCCAATGTTAAGGCGCTTTTATCAAGAAAAACCGAGTCAACCGTAATTTCTTGTACCCCAGGATTATTAGTATCATCTCCATGTGTTTCTTTATCGCCGCAGGCTGTAAAGAATGCTGCACACATTAAAAAGAGTAGTGCTAAAAACATGAAAATTTTTCGTTTACCCATGAATTATTCCTCCAAAATTTTATAAAAAAGGTGCCGCCATCCCAGCGGAAGGCGACACCTGTAAAATGTCCTATCCGCATAGTTGCGACACTAACTTAAAACCATGGAAGATTTTATGTACAGCGAAAAAGGTACACTCTACCGAAGAGTATACTTCCATGGAAACAATTAAGTTAGGTCGCAATTTTATTGTACCATTTTTTAATAACCATGTCAAGATCTTCAAGAAAAAATCTATAAATTTTTTCATTTTATTGGCTCAACACCTTTTTGACGTTTTCTTCGTCATACAGCTTATCGTCAAATGTAAACATGACAAAAAATTGAATTACTGCTGATTGACTTTCCACCACAGCCGAGATTTACGGCAGTCCATATTTCTGTGTTTCCAATCGAATTATTCCCACAAACGTATAGCAAGCCGTACCATCTTTCAAATAGGGCAGTATTTCTCTTTGTATGAACATCTTTCGCTCGCGGCGGTGTATCTCGGCGCTTTTTTTGATACAGTTCTTCGAATAACTCTTTGTACGTAATTTTTCTTTGTGAGAGAACACAGAAAACTTTTTCGATTTTTCATTGATTACCAGCTCATACCCGACAGTATTATTTGTAATGTTGTCGAAGGTATCTCAATGTAGTGTATTCCTCATAATACTTTTCCATATAAGGAAAACTCCAACGCAACCGAAAGTCTGCGTTGGAGTTTTCTAATATCAATATATATTAAGTTGAATTATGATTAAAAAATAGGAATCCTAAATATTTTAAGCTTTTCAGACTTTATTTATAGTCTGAATCGGATTTTTATCCGCTCTTTTTACATTGAATTGGCTGCTCTGATTCTAATTTTAGATTTTTGTTATTATGTCCATTTATGTGCTTAAACCCTTCCAAAACCGATTCAAGCAAAATTCCTTCCGAGCCACTCGCAATGGTTTCCTTTGCGGACACGACCTTTACACCGTTCTTTTTGAGCAAAGTTTTATAGTGCGCGCTGTCATAACGGTTACGGGCAAAACGGTCTAATTTCCAAACAATAATACAGTCGAAAGCCCGTTTATAGCTATCCTTAATCATGCGTTGAAATTCGGGGCGATTGTCTGTCTTTGCGGAGAGAGCACGGTCTATGTAATTGCCGATAACGTCAATGCCCGCGTGTTCGGCAAATTTCATACATTCGCGTATCTGACCTTCGATACTTGCTTCCGTCTGGTTGTCTGAACTGTATCTTGCATAAATAACGGCGTTCATTTTTATTCTTTTCCTGCCTTTTCATTTAATTCGTCTATATAATTCAAGATATGCCTGCTCTTACGTCGGAGTAAATTCTTAATAGATAATCGTGAATGCGTTCCAAAAGTTATTTGGAGTAATCATCTCTGCTGAGTTTTTCACTCTGCCATCGTTAAGCGAAAATCTCTGTATATCATGATTAATTTTCATTCTTTGCTATATGCTTCAAAAGCGGCTTTAAGGGCTATAAAATGTCTTGGCGTAAATTTAATATTCGTGGTTTTACCCATCAATTCAATAGTTAATAATATATCTTCTCCAACGTTGGGGTGTACGTTTATTTGTTGTATTTGCTCAATCATTGAATCAATATTTTTAGCGCAATATAAATATTTTGCGGCACAAGTGGGACAAAGGCTTAATGTATTCCAACCGCATTCTAAATTTGTTAATAGAGCATCTTGCAAATCATCCGTGCGTACAATATTTACTGCTAAAAAATGAGGTTTGCCGTCATATTTCGTTATCGGTGGAGCATCACACATTTGGCATCGCCCTTTGTACTGCGAGTAAACGAAAACTTTCTCGTTTTGATTTGCGGTAGTGCAGGTATAGTGTAATGAATGAGTTCTTTGAAAAGGATTTTTTAATCCTTCTCTGAAAATTTTTTCCTGTTTTTCTTGCCGTTTTTCGGGGTTGTTTACAGACTTCTTTTTTCCATACATATCATCATCGTATTGGATTTGAGATTGCCCTTTATTTTGCATCTTTATCGCATCTAATAATCCGAGCCGTTCTTTATTAACTTGTATCAATAAATCATTGGCCAATTCAGGATGCTCTATAATTAGTGCTATTAATTTTTGTTGCTGCTCGTTTACCTCGGGAGCGGCTTCTTTTATTTTTGTTATGGTTTCAATTGATTGTAGTGCCTTATTCCCAAAGCCAATTGTTTTAAGAAAATCATTAACTTCGATCAACTCAAAATTTTGCGGTAAATCATCTTTCGTTAATTCGCATGGACGGCAAAATACACCATTTCGATTTGGTATCCATTTTTTTCTTTTCAAATAATAGACTGCGGTTGATTCACCACTCCAATGACTACCATTGTTGCTCGGACAAAAATACCCTGATGAATATTTATCATCTAGTGAAGCAACCAATTTCCATAAAGATAATACAGCTTCTATTCTATTTTCATTTATAATTCCATCCAAGTTTTCAAGTCCTGTAATGGTGTAATCTTTTTTTGATTCGTTTGTTCTACGGAATTTGTGAGTGCGAATCCATTCATTGCATAAAGGATTATGCTCAACATCACAAGATATGATTTTAGGCGCATTATTCCCACCTAAAAAAATAAACAATTGATGTAACTGCTCAATTTCATTATTACTAAAAATTTGTAAGTATTTGTCTCGTGCTAAAATTTTATTGCATTTTTGATATCCATAATTTTTACCGTATTTCGTATTTATCACTACCCATTCAAATTTTTCGTAAAAAGGAGCAATAGCAGAAGTCCAACAACATTCTGAAGCTTTTACGTTAATTAAATTGCCGTAATAAGAATGTTTTGCCAAAAATATCGGTTCATCATAATATTTATTATAAAATTCTTGTTTATTGCTTGTGCGCATGAATTCATCTAAAATATCTATCATTCCAGAAACTGCGTTATAAATATTTCCAGATGTAATTTCTTCCAAATTATCTTCTTTTGACGACATTACAGGAATTTTTAATAAGTCTATAAGGAATCCCCGTGATTTTTCGTTTTCTGTAAGCAATTCGTTTACATATACAGGCGATTTAATATTTTTAGGTGTATAATCGCTCTTTATATAAATTTTTTCTTTCGCACAATAAAACTCTCCATTATCGGCGAGTATCATTTTTATTTGAGATAGCCCTACAGGGTCATACTGATTGCTCTGCCAAATATCATATAGGACGGTGAAGAAATCGCAAAGCCATTTAGTCTTTTTAGGCTTTACAAGCAATCTGATTTTCTCTGGATTGTTTTTAACCAATTTAATGAAGTCATTTTCTCGAATTACTGCAATCGATAAATCGGTAAAAAAGTGTATTTCGTTTGTTGTCGGTTGCGTGGACACAAATGGTTGAGCTGCATAAATGAAATTACGTCCGTTTAATTGCTTAAAATCGTTATTAGTAAATATTTTTGCAATATTGCGCCCCAATTGAACACATTCTTTAGGAGAAACAAAAAGATGTTTGTCTATTTGTATTAACCGTGAAGTGGAGAATTTCATTTGCACCTTGCTTTGAATTCTCCCCAATAAACCGTAACGCGCATTTATAATATCTCTTGAATGAGGTAATACCGCATAAATACTTCTATCCCAATAACCATTGTCTTTAATCCAATCAATCGATTCGCAAACAAGTTCGGATATTTTATTTATAAGTTCGGCATTTTCGGGACAATCTCTTACGCTGTCTCTTGCAACCGTAGAAGCAAATGGCGCATTGATATGAAACCGTAGATTATTTGTTTCTTTCTCTGCTGGAAAATATATAAATACTTTTCCTTGCAACGACGGATCAAAAACAAATCTTGTCGTGTCGGGTTTAATCAGTCTATATGCTATCGATACGAAACGCTTTTCTTTTTGTCCTTTAATAATTACAGGTACTTCCTTATCGAATTTCAAGAAATACTCTTCATCAGGAGTATTGTTGCTTGGATGATACACTGTAATTTTTAGGAATTTGGTATGCTCGATTTCATTTGACACACTGCCCATTGTATTGTTAGGTAATTTAAAGCGAATTCTTTTTATATGGGAAAGGAATAAAATAGCATTTCCATCCAAATCTCGCAAACCACTTTCAATCTCGCGTACGGCAGTTTTTGTATCTTTTGTATCACTACCTAAGGGAAATATAAATTGCGTAACGCCTTTACGAGAACATTTTAGTACACCGTTATCTTCAGGAAGAAGCATATCGATTATTTTGAAGTCATACTCGCCCGAATGGATTTCAGGAGTATTTGTG
Organism: uncultured bacterium; assembly: GCA_934871445.1. GTDB lineage: Bacteria > Bacillota > Clostridia > Christensenellales > Borkfalkiaceae > Scatosoma. Next base: position 5,799 of record CAKXBD010000123.1, read on the forward strand.
TAGGCATATACTGCCTTAAACCCCACACCGAATTGTCCTATTTCAGAAGGATCTTCACGTCGCTTATTAAGATAACAAGGGGCAACAAGGACTATTCCTATCTGCACCCCGAAAAGAGCAAAGCTATCCGAGGGCAGAAACTCGGAGAAAACTATACAAAAAGAGAGGTATTGAGTGTCATTGAAAAATATAGAAACGGGACAGGCGGCTACGCCGTTGGAACAGTTGCAGAAAATCAACGAGATACGCAGAGCGGAAACGGAAAACGGGCTTTTGAAAGAGGCGTTGGCGATATCCAACGAGAAATCGAACAGCTTGATAGAACGGCAGAACACGCTCATCACGGACTTGACTATGAACG
>CAKXBD010000124.1 GCA_934871445.1 uncultured bacterium
CTCTTGCGGTACGGAGAATGACGAAAGCAAAATCCGACATCATACGAATATTATGCACGGTGCCGGTTATTGTAATTTCTTGATTTTCGAATTTTGCGAACTCCGAATACGGAACGGTATTTGTCTTCGGTTCGCCTGTAATAGTCATAATCATGAAAACCTCTTTACTCCGAGGGAAGTTTCCGCACGGAAATTTTTACTTTTCTATTTTAATCCGTTTGACAAAAAAAAGCAAGAAATTTATAATAGTTTCATATAACTTTTTTAAGGAAGTCCACTTTTTATGCGCGTTCTCGCCATTAACGACATTTCTTGTGTAGGGAAATGCTCCCTCACGGTAGCGCTCCCCATAATTTCCGCATGCGGAATCACATGCGACGTTTTACCCACTGCCCTCCTCTCCACGCATACGGGCGGCTTTGAAGGGTATACTTTCCGCGACCTTTCGGAAGATATTCCTTCCATACTCGCGCATTGGAAAAAACTAGGGCTTTCCTTTGATTTTATATACAGCGGTTATCTCGGAAATATTTCCCAGATAGATACCGTCCTTTCCGTCAAAAAAAATTTTCTCGCCCCGCACGGAAAATTTATCGTCGACCCCGTCATGGGAGACGGCGGAAAGCTGTACGCTCATTTTGATTTCCATTTTGTGGAAAAAATGCGTTCTTTATGCAGTGAAGCGGACTTCATTCTTCCCAATGTTACGGAAGCATGCCTTCTCGCGGGCGAAAGTTATCCGCAGAAAGGAGAGTCCCTCCCTGCCGAAGAAATCGTAAAAAAGCTTTCTTTTATTCACACCTGCCCCATTGTCACGGGCGTGGAGGAAGGAGAGGAAAACGCCGTATATTACATGAAAGAAAATCGGGTACTGCGTCACGTGGAAAAAAACGCAGCCGGATTCTTTCACGGAGCCGGAGACGTATTCGCGGCAGCATTTACCGGCTGCCTCGCCAGAGGGAAAACGCTCGATGAAGCGATTTGTCTGTCCGCCGATTTTACCACTTCTGCCATTTTCCGTACAGCCACGACAAACAACGATAGACGTTACGGCTTGGAATTTGAAGCGGAAATTTTTTCTTTTCTCAAAAAATTAAACGGAAAGATTAGGAAATAAAAATTTCTTCGATTTGGTTGACAAAGGCGCCTTTTTTCGCTATAATATAGAATAATCTGCGGTGTACGGAGTTCGGATTAATCGTAATCCACATTATTAAATAGGGAGCGAGTATTCGTGGCGATAGGCAAGGTCTGTATTTATACGGAAAGTCCGATACGTCAAGATGCCGCACCCACCTGCTGAAAGCGGGTTAGCTTTTATCCGAAATGCGGCACAGGCGGATTTTTATTTTTTTATAAAAAGTAAAAAAATTTTATTTTCACCAGTCAAAAACAGTTGCTCTCAAAAGAAAAATATGCTATACTACATAAGCAATTGAATGACGGCCTTATGGTCAAGCGGTTAAGACGACGCCCTCTCACGGCGTAAACTCGGGTTCGAGTCCCGATAAGGTCACCAAGAAAAGCCTTTATTTATAAGGCATTCAGAAGGATTTGCCCAAATTTTGCCCAAATCAAAATTTGCCTTTTTCTTCTGAATAGAGAACTCCCTCCAAACCATATCGGAGGGAGTTCTTTGACGTTCTAACTTCATTTCCATCTATTTTTAGACAACAAAGAAAATCTTATTTCCTCTATAAGCAGACTCCGCTTGGGGTCTGCTTTTTTCATTTTCAAAGATGCGTTCACTATAACCCCCAATCGAATTGATTTGATTCTTTCCCTTTATTTTCAAGGAGCGGATTTGAAAACTTAGAGATTTCGTGAAAATCATTTGATTTCCGATTTTTTTCAAATGACAGCGTTTTTGTGTAAAAGAGTCCCCCCGCGTTCACGCGTTTTTGGTCAAAAAATCTTTTTTCGCCGGGGGTGCTCCTTTCGTTTATGCTTTTCCCCTCTAAAACCCCGCTAAAAATACAGTAGACAACGCCGCCCGCCTTATGATATGATGAGGCCGCAAACGGCAAGAAAAAACGCCGCCCCGCTTGAACGTTTACCAGACAAACAGCAGGAACGGCTCCACTTTCAACCCGTTGCCGGGCGCGATTGTGTTTTTCATTGTACCACAACCGCCCGAAAAAATCAATATTTTTTGGAGGTATAAGACAATGAAAAGTACACTTTATTTTGAATCGGCGGGAACTTTCCGCCCGGAGGAATATGGCCCGCTTAACGGGTGTCGTATTAGAACGGCTTTCCAGCTTTTGAACGGTAAGCGCGTTTATTTTGAGGCGTCAAGATGGGCCCCGAGCAAAGAGCAAATAAAATATTATAATGCAAGCCCGGAAAATATCGACATAATGAAACCCGGAACGGCGTACGCCGCAATAAGTTCTTTATATTATATAACGAACGACATCGACGAAAGCGGATATAATAAAGACGATTGCAACGCAAACCGAATAAATATAAAGCGGGGTTATTTGATCGAATGGACAAAAACCGCGATATTAAATTTTATAAACAGTCTGGGCGCTGAGTTTTCCGCGGTGGAAGTTCTGCCAAATCTCGCCGGCTATTATGTGCACCGGTCACCGTATAGCCAAAGGGGCGGAAATATAAAAAACTATAATTACGGCGATAAATTCAACTATAACCCCACACAAACCGCCGAGCGCATCGCAATAAGAAACAATATAGAAAAACAAGACCGCGCCAAAACGGGCGAACGCTTTCCCGCTTTTAGTTTTTATGTAGATCCAAACGATTCCGATTTTTGCATTTATTCCGCGCCATATGTCGGAATTACTGATGAAGAACGACATAAAAAATATTATATCCCCGCACTGCTTCAAGATTGGGACGCGAATAATAAATACATAGAAAACGAGCGAAAAGCCAAAGCAGCCGCGCGGCGTTTGTTGTCGTCGCTTGAAATTGTGAAAGGTTTTGACCTTCTCGGCGGTTTGGTATATACTTCTTCAAGTTCTTTCGCGGCAATATGGAATTGCAGTAAGTAAGGCTTGTAGCGGTGTTTGCGACAGCTTCCAATACTACGATATCGCCGCCGTTTACATTGACGTTCATTTTTCTACCCATGTTCCAATGGCCGTATGTTCCGACCTCGACGGCGTATGTCCCCGCAGGAACGTCAAACCGATAAACGAAGGAATCTTTGTTCGCCCCGTATACGGAGGAATCTTCAAACGAGTTAGCGTCAAATTGCGTTCCCCAAGCTTCTCCCTGCTTAACGAGATATCCGTATCCTTTTTCGCTTATATACGGAGCGTCGGGAAGTCCGTATTGTCCGTCTCCGTGCGTTGTGCCTACGTCGACGAAATACTCGGTAGACTGCGGCAACACGATGAGGTTGACGGTATACTCGTGTTCGTTAATCGTAACAGCGACCGAAACATTATCGAACGTATCTGCGGAATCGACGACGGTTTGCGCTGTTTCGCTGAGTTCTGCCGTTACGTCCTCGCCATCGTCCGGATGAAACGCTTGAATCGTTGTATCGCCTTTTTTAATGTAATAAGGAAAAGAATAATTGACAAATCCCGGTTCCGGCAACTCATAGTCCGTCGTCGCAATCATAATCCAACTCACATACGCATTACGGTCGTCGGTACCAAATTCGAGCGTTATGTAATTTTTTCCATCTTCCGCCGTGACACCGGAAGCCGTATACGAATGAACTTCGCCTACATTTGTAGAGGTGATCTCCTCTTCCTTACCGCCGTTGAGACGGAAGTTATACGATTTTTCTCCCCAACCGTAAGGCGTAAGTGTCCCGAATTGAACGCTCAATTCCGTTTCGGTGTCGTCTACTTCGAAAATGTAGGTCATGACACCTTCTCCGGAACTTTCATTTATCTGGCGATAGGTCAGATATTGTGAATCGGAGGAACCCGTCAGGCCGCATCTCCAATCGTTCCAAGAAGAGTATTCCTTCAATCCCCAATTTTTCCCCGTAACGGTATCTTCACCATAGAGTTTATCCGTCACGGAATTATACAGCCCGACACCTGTTTCATCACCAAATTCCAGACCGTATAAAGCCATAAAATCCGTCTGCTGTTTATTGGGATAGCCGATAGTGCCGCTTCGGTCGACGTTTTCTCCCGTGCCGTCGGCGCCGGCAACCAAATTGCCCGCCGAAACATAGTAAAAAATCTCGCCTTTCCCCTCTGCCGAAACCTGTTTTGTTCGGGACTGAATTACCGCAAATCCCACGCTCAAAAAGATAATCGAGAACAATAAAGCCAACGGTATCCATATTTTCCGCATCTTTGTTATCATTTTTTATCTCCCCTTATTTTTTATTTTTGGACGCAGCCGAGTTTTCTCCGTTCTTCTTACGTTTACAGAAGAAGACAACTGCCACAGTAACGCCTCCGATGAGGACGACTCCTCCGCCGACAGATAACCCGACAACGAGCCCGACATTCGGGTTCTCCCGCTCCGTTTCACCGTCCGTCAGAAGAACAATCTCACGAGATCCGTCCGAAGTAATTATTTCTGCAAAATATAAGCCTTCGTCATAAATATTAAAACGGAAGTCATTTTCCGAACCGTTGACGAGCATACGTTCTGCTTCGCCGTCCACAAGCCCGTATACTGTAACGGAACTCACAGTTAAGCCGTTCCTTCCTTTGAAATTGACTTGCGTAAATTTCTGTAAGGAAGACTCTGCTATTTCAGCCGTGACAGCATTTTCCATTCCTATAGCGACACGCACGCTGAGCGCATCCGTTTTACCAAGTTCGTTGACAAAATAAAGCGTATACTTCCCTGTCTTATCGAACGAAACGATTCCGTCAGAAAAATCAACCGACATATCCTTTCCATTTAAGATATATCCGGACTCGGCAACGGGAGACGTCGTTACCAACGAGAGACTCAAAGCGACCGAACGTTCCGTCGACGCCTGCGCCGCCGCCTTATCAAAAGAGGCGGTAAGTACCGGATCAGTGCCGTCGATATTAGTTATGTTTATTTCCTGGATACTCATGCCGCCCTGCTTACTGGTAAGTTCAAGGCGGTACTCCCCGTTTTCGGAGATATAAAGCGTATCCGACCAATGTGCGGCGGGTGTGGTAGCGCGATGCTCTATTAACTCGTCGCCACGATACACATCCAAAGATACGATATCGGAAAATGCCTCAGCAGAGAGCGCGAGACGCAGCGAACCGCCTACATATACCTGCGTATACGAAACATTGAAACGCGTGATGTCTGTCCTTTGAACGACGGCCGATTCGCCCATACCTCCCGCGTTTGTACAGCATACGCCGAAACGAACAATTCCGTCAAGCTCGATGCTCGTCAAGTCGATGGTATGCGCCGTTTCATTCTCTCCGACCATACATTCGTAAAGGAGGGCGGACGTATCGTAATCATAGAGTTGCAGCTTGCTGCCCGAAGTAAGCCCCGTCACCTCCAATGACGTATCCGTCAGTTGCAAAATTTCGGGAGCCGTCGGCGCGGGAAGGGAGGGATATTCCTCCGTGTCCGCCGCCGTTACGCAAATAAATGATGCCAATGCTTCCTCATAAAGTGCCTTGCCGATAAATTCGAGTGTATTGTCGCCTGTAAGCTCTCGATTCGCAATTTTATATGTATCGTAACTCGGGCGAACAGAGTATTCCGTTTCTAATACTTCGCCGTTCAGTTCAATCCCTATGGAACGAGCGAACCAGTGGCTGTAAAATCCGATATATACGTCGTAATTTGCCGCAGTTTCCGGCAGAGAAAAATGCACCGTAAAATCCGTCGTTCCCCGTTTGGGAAACATCACAAAGTCATACGGAGTACAATCTTCCGCGGCTCCCGTGAAATAGACAACTTGCTGATCTCCTTCATATCCCCAGTCTCCATCTTCAGCGGGAGTACCATACCCATACTGTTTTGCTCCTACTTTATTTTTAATATTGGGGAATGCCCGTTTGATTGCCGCATAGTAACCTTTCTCCGCGGAAACCTCACCCGTAGGGTCCAGTTCTTTCCCGAGAACCCCTTCTCCCGACGCTTCGTAATCGGTATCCGTATAATTGGAACCGAGGTCAATCATATATTGTAACTTGTCAGGTACGACAATGATATTCTGTCCAAT
>CAKXBD010000125.1:0-3269 GCA_934871445.1 uncultured bacterium
GGCTTCGGGAGTGACCAAGGTCGTCTTTTTGAACGCTTCGCCCGAAGCGACGACGCGATGCCCCACCGCATCAATTTCGTCCATGGAAGAAATGACGCCTGCTTCCTTGTCCGTGAGCTCCTTCAAAACCAGTTGAACGGCTACGTTATGATTGGGCATGGGCTGTTCGATTTCAATTTCTTTACCCTTTGCCTTATGCGTGAGTTTGGAGCCTTCGATTCCGATCCGTTCGCAGTTGCCCTTTGCAAGCACCTCTTCCGTCTCCATGTCGATGAGTTGATATTTAAGGGAGGAACTTCCCGAATTGATGACTAAAATTTTCATAGTTTCCTCCGCTTAAAACTGCGTTTGAAGCGCGGTGATGGCGACCGCAGCTACGATGTCTTCCGACTTACAGCCTCTCGAAAGGTCGTTCAAGGGCTTTGCAAAGCCTTGGCAGATAGGACCTACCGCCATAAAACCACCGAGGCGTTCTGCAATTTTGTAACCGATGTTTCCTGCCTGTAAATCGGGGAAAATAAACACGTTGGCATGCCCGGCGACCGAAGATCCGGGAGCCTTGAATTCGCCCACAGAGGGAACGATTGCGGCATCGAATTGAAGTTCGCCGTCGAGCTTTAAGTCGGGCGCCTTCTCCTTTGCGATTTTCACAGCTTCTGCGACCATCGTCACGTTATCATGCTTTGCGCTGCCCTTTGTCGAAAAAGAAAGCATGGCGACCTTCGGCTCAACGCCTGCGATTTCACGCGCGGATTTCGCTGTCGCGATGGCACAATCTGCCAATCCCTCGCTGGTATAAGTAGGATTGAGACCACAATCCGCAAATACAATTAAACCGTCGGGACAATACTGATTACCCTGAGGAGGGCAAATCATGAGGTTGAAGCTGGAAACAGAGGAAACACCCTTTGCGGTCTTGATGATCTGAAGGCCGGGACGAAGAGTATTGGCAGTCGAATGACATGCTCCGGAAACGAGACCGTCTACTTCTCCCATTTTCAGCATCATGGCGCCGAAATAAGTTCCGTCCGTCAGAAGTTTTGCCGCCTGTTCGGGCGTCATGCCCTTGGCTGCACGCAGTTCACAGAGTTTAGCGTTATATTCCGCAAGGCGGGGAGAAGTGAGCGGATTGACGATTGTCACACCCGTGAGGTCCACTTCGGGATTTTCTGCTTTTATTGCCGCTTCGTCGCCAAGCAGGACAATTTCAGCAATTCCTTCTTTCGTCGCGTCGGAAGCCGCTTTTACGACGCGCTTATCCTCGCCCTCGCACAAGACGATTTTCTTGTGCAGAGCTTTCGCCTTTGTTTTGATTTCATCAAGAACGTTCTTCATAAAATATCTCCTTGGAAACGCTTTATTTCTTTTTGACTTTCGTGTATAATAAATCTTGAAAAAAATAAACCCGTTCCGATTTTCTATCGGTTTTAATTATAGCACACATTTCGCGGGTTGTAAAGGAAAAGGAAAGCGATAAAATGAAAATTTGCGCGATAATTTGCGAATATAACCCCTTTCATAACGGACATTTGTATCAGTTGGAGGTAGCGAAAAAAAAATCAGGAGCCGACGCCATCGTATGTTTTATGAGTGGAAATTTCGTTCAACGGGGAGAAGCCGCCGTTTTGGAAAAACATCTCCGCGCCCGTCATGCAATTCTCGCCGGAGCCGATGCGGTCGTTGAGATCCCCGTTCCCTTTTCTTCCTCTCCCGCGGAATTGTTTGCGAAAGGTGCAATAAAGCTGATTTCTTCCGTTCCCGAAATTAATGCACTCTCTTTTGGATGCGAAAACGGAGACGAAGAAAGTTTTTTCAAAGCCGCTGCTTTGTTTTTAGAAGAGCCGGAGGAGATTTCAGTCGAAATTAAGCGTCTTTTGAAAAAAGGACTAAGCTTTGCCCGAGCTCGTGCAGAGGCTTGGGAGAGTATCTTTCCGCAGGTTTTCCTTTCGACACCGAATAATATTCTCGGCATTGAATACGCCAAAGCCCTCTTGCTTGAAAAATCGGCAATCCGCTTATTCCCCGTTCGACGCAAGGGAAATGCGCATACGCAAACAACTCTTTCAGATAATTTTTCTTCAGCTTCGGCTATCCGTGCCGCTCTCGAAAAGAAAGAATATGAGCGACTTCCGGGAAATCTTCCGCTATTTGTATTAAAGGATCTCTCTCCCACGAAAAATTATCTTCCCGTTCTCGAAAAAGCGGCATTGATTAAAAGGGATACGGAAAAAATCAAGACGGTCTGTGACTGTACGGAAGGACTGGAAAACGCACTCAAAAAGGCAGCGTGGAAAAATGAGCCCGATATTGTCGGAAAAATTACCTCAAAACGTTATACATCTTCAAGAATACGAAGGATTCTTTTGCATAATTTGCTTGAACTTTCTCGCGATTTTATCGAAAAATGCTTGACCGACCCACTCTATCTAAATCTTTTAGACTTCAAAAAAGGGAGCGAAGTCGTCTTATCCGCTTTGGGAAAATCATCGTTGCCCCTCTTGACAAAAGGAACAGACGCACGAACTCTGAAAGGAACGGCAAAAAAATGTTATGAGCTCGGACAAAGAGCCGACGGGATCTTTTCTATCGCCCGAGATATTTTCTCATAAAAAATTCCCTTTTTCAAGGGAAAAGGGAATCGCTTCGCCTCGACTATTTCTCCGAAACGAGCTTTTTCTTTTTTTCTCGGCATTGCCGGACGCTCGTCACATATTCGAGATTGATAATTTCTTCTGTATCGGAATCTCCGTTGCGGACGACGAGCCAATTTTCCTCGACTGCTTCAATTATACCCGTATATTCTTCATCTATTGTCGAGATATCGCATTTCTTTCCGATAAAACGATTGATAAGACTCAACATATCGAAATCTTCTCCTTTGCCGCTCATTCTTTTGTCTCTGAGATGTTTTCTGACTGCAACCGTCTTGTTCATTGGTTTCAAAGAAAAAAACAGTAGGATAATTACAGGCAAAATACACCAGACTAAAAAGACCAATCCTCGCATGTCTTTTAATCCTTATTGATTCTTTATGTATATTATATCGACTTATTAGTGATTTGTCAAGTTTTCCCGACTGATTTTTGCCGTCCCTGACGTCCCGGATATTTGAATTGTCAAAGGATTTCCCCTTATCCCTGAAAACATTCTTCTATAAGCTCTTTATCGCCCGCCTCGACATCACACCGCGTTCTATAAGGTAAACTCTATCCACAGAGTGTTTCTGCACATCGCTTCGTAAGTAACTGTAATGATAACATTGCCCGTCT
>CAKXBD010000125.1:3317-6086 GCA_934871445.1 uncultured bacterium
CGTTCGTCTGAAAGTAATACTTCTTAGTTCACGGCAACCATAGCAGTAATAGATTAAAATCAGGATTGTTCAGTCGCTCCCACAATCCGATAAACTCTATCGTGTCCTTACGTCTGAGCCAGTTTTTGACCACGTCGGCAGGCGCATTAGGATTTTTATATCTCGCAATGTCCGTTAAAGAAAAGTAATCGTCCTTATTGATGTGTATCGCCTGATCAAGCACCGTAATTTCCTTATTTTTCATTCCTTCGCGACCTCTTTGATATCTTTTGATTTATTTTAGCACATTTTGACAGAATAATCAAGAGAAAAAGAACTCATATTCCCAATCGTCGATAAAATTACTTTTGGCACTGTGGCGTGAGAATGCGGAATAACTAAAAATGAGCCACATAAAAGCGCCAAAGATTGAATAAAATCGGCACTGTATTTTTCACGGTTTTTATACTTTAACTGAAATACCTCATTGAAATCAAAAAAAAGAACAGTATCAGCAATCATACTGCTCTTAATATTGGGAATGCATCGTTTTTTATTGGATTTTGCGTCATTATTTTTCGCAAGCGTTTTAAATTATAGCATAAGAAAATCGACGCAACCTCGGCGGCTATGTTTATTTTCCCTCGCGTTAAAAACTGCTTTACACCCATGACACGCTTCATCGTTCCGAACGAGTGTTCCACAAGGGCTTGCCTTTGTTTTCCCTCAGGTGCCAATCGTTTCTGTCTGCACTTTCTTTGTATATATTTCGTTTTATTTCTCTCCATCCGCCCGTCATACACATGGTTTTTTGCGGACATTTTTTATAGGCGCTTGCATTCATATACCTGTAATAATATTCGGATAATAGACTTCCTTGTAGGATCGCGTAAAATCAATTCTTCATCAACAGCATCAAGAATAGCTCCTTTCAGTTGATGATAAAAATCTATCGTAGCATTGCCTGTATCATGAGCCCTTATAGGGGGCGTGCAAACTACGCATGCAATGCATAGTTTGGATTATAAAGCTCGAATAACCAAAGCCCTCTTCTCAATTATCTAATAAGTTTAGTTCGTCCATTAGAACTTTCTCCAAACCATTTTATTGACGATGCTGGTATAACACATGGAAATTCAATCCCTGAAATACAAATCTCTCGTGTACACTTTACCCAACACGTCTTCCAAATCGGCGTTATAACGATTCGCCACAATCACGTCCGAAATCCGCTTGAACTCGTCCAAATCTCGTGTCACGCGGCTGTTGAAAAAAGTATCTTCTTTCATCGTAGGCTCGTACACGACCACTTCCACGCCCTTCGCTTTGATCCTCTTCATCACGCCCTGTATCGAAGATTCCCGGAAGTTATCGCTCCCCGATTTCATCGTCAGACGATACACCCCCACCGTCTTCGGCTGCTTCACCAAAATTTGATCCGCGATAAAATCCTTCCGCGTGCGGTTTGCCTCCACGATCGCGCTGATGATATTCTCCGGCACGTCCTTATAATTTGCCAAAAGCTGTTTGGTATCCTTCGGTAGGCAATATCCGCCATATCCGAACGACGGATTATTATAATGCTTTCCGATGCGGGGATCCAATCCCACCCCTTCGATGATCGACTTCGTATCCAAACCGCGCACGACGGCATAGGTATCCAGTTCGTTGAAAAACGCCACCCGCAGCGCGAGATAGGTGTTCGCAAACAGTTTTACCGCCTCCGCTTCCGTCGGGTTCATATATCGGACTTCGATATTCTCCTTTATCGCTCCGCCTTGCAATAATCCCGCAAACTGATGCGCTGTCTGCATGAGCCGCTCGTCCTTCATCGGCACCCCCACGATAATCCGGCTGGGATAAAGATTGTCGTATAATGCCTTCCCTTCGCGCAGAAATTCCGGGCTGAAAATGATATTGTCGCAATTGTATTTCTCCCGCACGGACAGCGTATATCCCACCGGCACAGTCGATTTGATGACCATCACCGCGCTCGGATTGACGCGCATCACCTGTTCGATCACACTCTCCACCGACGACGTATCGAAATAATTCTCTGTCGGATCGTAATTGGTCGGAGTGGAAATAATGACGAAATTTGCATCCTTGTATGCTGCTTCAGCATCAAGTGTTGCGGTTAGATCAAGCTCCTTTTCTGCGAGATACTTTTCAATGTAATCGTCCTGAATGGGAGATTTTCTATTGTTGATCATTTCCACCTTTTCGGGGATAATGTCAACGGCTGTTATCTTGTTGTGTTGTGCCAAAAGCACCGATATTGACAAACCGACGTAGCCGGTTCCTGCGACTGCTATTTTCATAAATTTTATCCTTTCGTTTATTTTTCTTGGAATAAATCAACTATAGTATCAATGATAGTCATCTTTATGTGCTTCTATCAAGTAAGCGTGTTTACATCCCATATATTATTTTTTCACCGTCATTGATCGGTTCTTTAAAACAAATCTTTCCAAAAGCCATTTTTTGCTTTCCTTGAACACAGAAGTCCAACAATAAGATATAAAGAAAAGTATATTTGGCAATATAACACATACTAAAGCAACAATTATAAGCTTAAGCCAATCATTTTGTAAAAATACAGATATTTTTTTGCAAACTGTAAAAGTGACTATTGATACAACTATAGTTATAATCAAGTAGAAGCTTTGCGAAACTATATATTTAATATATCCGGTTGTAAAATAGTGTCTGAAGATAACTTTAGATGACAAGATAAAGTCAAATACAAATATGGTAATTATTGTAGCGCATAATATTCCACTAACCCCC
>CAKXBD010000126.1 GCA_934871445.1 uncultured bacterium
GAATATATGCTGACCAGCAAGGTGGCTTTGCCCGAAACGTGGGAATTTGGAAATTATATAAAGGCATTTAAGGCGTTGGATATAGAAGGGAACAACATGTTTGACATGCTTTTCAATTCTATATGGTATACGGTAGGTGGTGTATTTTTGGGTATGGCCGTGTCTACTATGGTAGCATATGTCGTTGCAAAATATAAATTTCCGGGGGGACAAACGATTTATTGGATTGCCCTCGTCACCATGATGATTCCGATCGTAGGGGCTATGCCAGCACAGTTCAAAGTCTATACGGCGCTCGGAATTATCGAATCTCCGTTGCTTTTGCTCGCGTTTGCGGGGGGCTTCGGATTCAACTTTATGGTTTTGTATTCCTTTTTTAAGTCCTTGCCTTCGAGCTATATCGAAGCGGGGTTTATCGACGGGGCGGGACATTTCACCTGTTTTCTGAAAATTATGCTTCCGCAGGCGATTCCCGTGGTTTCAGCGCTTGCAATCGTCTCTTCTATTAATTTCTGGAACGATTATACGACTCCGTTGTTGTTTTTGAAAAATTTCCCCACTCTTTCGTCCGGACTGTATATGTATCAAATCATCAATACCCGGAATTTGGATATGCCCGTTTTATTCGCGGGAATATTGATGAGTATGATACCCATTGTCGTTCTATTTGCCATTTTTCAAAATTCTATTATGGATATTTCGCTTTCGGGCGGATTAAAAGGATAAAAAATAAAAGGAGATTCTTGATGAGGAGAAAATTAATCTGTATGTTGCTCACTGGTACGATTGCATTTAGCGCTTTGGGCGCCGCGGGCTGCGGCGACTCCGGTAGTAAGCCTTTCCCCGTCTACACAGACGACAAAGAAATGCTGATAGGCGGGTGGGACGCACCGCTTCCTACCTTGGAGGATTATCAATTAGCCAAGGATATGGGGCTGACATTTATGTTCTTGGACGATTTGTTTGTCAAGCGGGGAACTCAGGGTTATCGGACATCATGGCGGCCATAAAGATAACCCTTTTACAGGTGAAAGGAAACGGCAGGGGTGGATTTATTGGGATGAAGAGAATTGGAGACCGGTTATGGTAGAATACCTTCAAGCCCTCGTAGGACGCTTTCGTTGCGACGGTCGTATTTATGCTTGGGATATTTGGAACGAGCCTGGAAACAGCAATCGACACAATATGAGTATGCCTTATTTGAAACGAGCGTTTGAAATAACAAGGGAACTCGACCCCATACAACCTTTAACTGCGGGAGTATGGTTTTATCCGCAGGACTACGGAATATCTTTACAGGCCGAAGTAGAGGCAATTCAAAGACTCGCTTTGGACGAGTCGGACATTATTACCTTTCATCAATATGAGGGCTTCGAGAGAGTTAAAAATGTCGTAGCGCGTCTAAAAGCAGAGGGGCGTCCCATGTTGAATACCGAATGGCTGAACCGGGTACAGAATAATTTAATGGAAGATAATCTGCCTTTGTATTATGACGAGAAAATCGGCAGTTATAGTTGGGGCTTGGTTGCGGGGAAATCTCAACACTTTTTACCATGGGACGAGTTATGGAATAATAAATCGCTTTCCTTAAATCGTTGGCAGCATGATTTATTCGATACTTTTTATACTCCTTATGACCGAAAAGAATTGGAGTTAATGCGCTCTTTAAGTCCGAAAAATCGATAGAAAAATTGAAAAGCTGTATATTCGAGTGATGCAGGTTATACCCCTTCCTATGGACGCATTGAAGTAAATTTTTTGAAAGCTCTATATAGAAATATAAGGTGGCAATTCCTGCCGATATGACGGAAAAAATTTTTTCCTATTACGGAAAGTTCTAAAATAATAAAAAGGCACACAACCGAATTCATTGTCGCGCAAAAAAGAAGAAGTCCGTTTTGAGGAAATACAAAATGGAATTGTTCAATTTTAGGTTGTGGCAGAAGTGTGCAAATTTTAAAAACTTTAATTTCTGTGGAAAAATCGTAAAACATAATAGCAGAATTTTTTACTTTCTTACTTATCGGTAATGAGGTTTTATAACCAATCTCAAAGCCCCCGCTGACAATCGGCGGGGGCTCAATGTTGATCATTATTTAACGGTCATAAGAATTGCCTGTGGATAATCTCCGAAATTTTTTCCGAATAAATTCAGTCCGCCCTTGTGTAAGGCGTCTTCCTTTACTCCCAAGGTAAATTTAACGGCGCTGCCCGAATATAATTTTAAGTCTTTGAACATTATTTTGTTGTGAATAAGTATATTGTCCATATAGACTCCGTTTTTATTGATAGTTATCTTTTTCCAAAGTCCGAATTGAGTGCTTGTCATCGGCCAATAATCGGGCGTATAACGTCCGCGGCGACCGCCAAAATCTCCGGGCGAGGCGAAAGTAAGAATTTCTATATCATTAATATAAACGGTAATATCGCTGGGCCAATTATTGTTATAGAAGAAAGTTTCTGAACAGATTTCAAAACCGAAAGAAATTTCACTACACTCATGATGAGAAAGAGGGAAAGCGGGAAAAGTATAGCTGATAAATCCCGTATGGAACCAAATACACTCTGCCTGAATCCGCTCAGGAGAAAAGAATACTCGCGGATCGTCGAAAGGGAGGGAAAAATCGTTCGATTTACCCGCCATACCGCAGGGCGGTTTTATGTGACAGTGCGAAAACATACCGACGGGCATTTCTACCGTATATTCCTTTTCCTGTTCTGTTTCCAAATTCGGAGCATATAAGGAGATTGTATACTCTGTGGCGAGTTGTGTGCAAAATTTTGTATGTCCTTTCAGTCCGGGCTGATAATCGATAAAAACGAGCTGAGCTTCCGCCAAAACGTCAATGTGGCGGGAAACGCTGGAAATGGGAATATCGAGTTCTTTGGAAAGGTCGGAAAGATATTTCGGATGATTGAGAAGACTTTTTAAGATTCTTACGCGTTCGGGGGAAGCGAGAGCACGACTGACTTTACAAATCATATCGTGATCCTTGGGGTTATTTACATATAAGATCAGGTTTTTATTAAAATTGACGATGTCGCTCAAATTTGTTTTCTCCCTTTTTGTTAAAGTATAATCGGAAAATCAGAAAAAGTCAAATATAAATTATTTGAGTTTTCCAAAAATTGAAGAAATATTCCCTTGAAAATATCGGAAATCGGAAAGCCGTCCGTTTTGATTTTTGAAGGAGGGCGTGTTATAATATTGATAGAATTTTATTATTAGGTGGTGTTATGAGAAGGACTGAATTTCCCGATCCCCAGAGGAGAAGAAGTACTTGGCAATGTCTGAACGGCTCATGGGAATTTGAAATCGATAATGAAAAAGACGGGTTTTCCCGCGGGCTTTTACATAATAAATTGGCGTCAAAAATAGAGGTCCCGTTTTCTCCTGAATGTGAACTTTCGGGCGTGGTATATACCGATTTTATTCGCGCCTGTTGGTATAGACGGACGTTTAGTATCCCTTCGGAAAGCCGGAAAGGGCGCATACTGCTCTGTTTCGGTGCCGTGGATTTCGAGGCAAAAGTATATATAAACGGTAGTTTCGTCGGAGGACATCGCGGCGGATATACGCCTTTTTCCTTTGACATAACCGCATTGATAGACAGAGTGGAAAATGAAATCGTCGTATATGTGGAAGATGATATTTCGGCTAACTTGCCGAGCGGGAAACAGTCCCCGAAAAGGGAATCCTTCGGATGTTTTTATACTCGTACTACGGGAATATGGCAGAGCGTATATCTCGAATTTACGCCTGCGGAGTATATTCGTTCTTTCCGGTTTTATCCCGATGCAGAAAACGGACGGGTGGAAATCAAAGCTGTTACGGTCGGAAAGGAACGAATGAAGGTGCAGGTTTTTTATGAGGGGCGGCTCGTCGGACAGGCGGAAGCAAATGGATATTTCAAAAATCGTATCGATATAGAGTTGAGTGAAAAACACCTTTGGGAAGCGGGCAGGGGAAGATTGTATGATGTTAGACTCACATTCGGAGAAGATATTGTAGAAAGTTATTTTGGGTTACGTAGTGTCGAATATAGAGAGGGAAAGTTTTTACTCAACGGAAAATCTGTCTTTCAACGTTTTGCGCTCATACAAGGTTATTATCCCGAAGGAGTATATACGCCTGCGGCTTTAGAGGAAATGGAAAAAGATCTGAATATTGCAACGGAGTTCGGTTTCAACGGACTACGTCTCCATCAAAAAGTATTCGATCCGTACTTTTTGTATCTCTGTGATAAACGAGGTATAATGGTATGGGGAGAATTCCCTAGCTGGGGTGTGAGATATTCTGATCTCGAAGGGCTTGGAGAGCTCTTGACGGAATGGAGAGAAGTGCTGCAACGAGACTTTAACCATCCGTCAATCGTTACATGGTGTCCCTTGAATGAAGCTTGGGAGGATTTGGACGATAGTGGAAAGATTCGCGATGTTCGATTTGTGGATATCGTTTACGACTTTACGAAAAAACTCGATTCTACACGGCCGTGCGTAGACGTTTCGGGCGGATATCACGGCGAGAAGACCGATTTGTTCGATTATCACGATTACGGGAATTTTGAGGGCTTAAAAGCTCGCATAGAAAGGCTCGAAATCGAGAATATACTCTATGTAGATAAACTGTACGCAAAAGGCGAAAATCGCTTTTATAAAAGCGGCGAGGCAGTCAATTTGAGCGAATACGGCGGCATGACGATCGGGAATAATGTCAAGGCGGAAATTACCGATTGTGTACAGGAGACGAGCGCTTGGGGATATGACGCTGCGCCCGGTGAACAAGCATTTACGGAAAATTATATTAAAATGACCGGGCTTATTATGAGCTGTAAAAAGATTTCCGGATTTTGTTATACGCAACTTTACGATGTGGAACAAGAGCAAAACGGTCTTGTGACATATAACAGGCGGCATAAAATTTCCGAAGAAAACAGAAAGAAAATATCGGAATGTAATAGGCGCAAAGCCGCAATAGAGGATTAAAGTCACTGCGCCGAATCCATACGTGCGCATCTATAAAAATAAACCCCGACGGACGATTTTCAAGAGTCTGTCGGGGTTTTGTATAGTTTTCCTTTTTGATATTTTTGACGATAGAAGGTACAAAATTTATTTTGAAAATGGAAATGTGCACTGTCGAGCTTAAATCCGATGAGGTCTATGAACAAAAAATAGAGTGTGATAACTTTATAGTAAAAGCGAATGATAACATGTCGCCGATAGAGTCACTCTCTCTTAGAGCTATTCGTAAATAGATTGTCCAGAAGAAAAAATTTCATCCGAATGGAGCTGCTGTCTATATTTTGCGGGGGTGAGACCTGTTGCCTTTCGAAACAACTGAATAAATTGAGAGGTGTAAGAGAATTGACACTGATAAGAAATTTCCGTTACGGAAAGGTTGGTGGTCGCCAATAGCCGTTTTGCATAATCTAATCTTTTTCGGATAATGTACTGTTGCGGGGGCATACCTAAAATTTCTTTGAAGATATGGCGAAAATGGTGATAGGAATAGTTTGTGAGTTCGGCTAACTGTATAGGAGTGATTTCAGTTAAAAAATATTCATTAATATAATTTACTGCCTGCTCTACAACTTCTTTATGATTGGCGGATTTATCGGAAAAATCTAAGGAATTACGGCTAATTTCTACGAGGATATTCGATAATAAATTATTGATGATGCTCATGAAATCTCGCCTCTTTTCGCGAAACTCTCTATCGATGGGTTGTAGATATTCTCGGATAAGTCCGTCAGAATCGGCAAAAGAACCTATCGGCGGCAAAAAGTCAATTTGACGTTCGAGGGTAAAGCCGAGGCAAGTGAGTTCGCAGTCAGTCTCGTGTATATCATTATGAACCGCGTCGGGGGGAATGACGACATAGGACCATTTTTGATAGTTATATTTTTTTCCGTCGATAAAACAGTGTCCTGTACCGGAATAATAATAAACCAATTCGTAACATTTGTGCGTGTGGAAAGGAATGAGATA
>CAKXBD010000127.1 GCA_934871445.1 uncultured bacterium
GTTTTATCGAAGAAGTATATGAAGCGTATCGGAAACGTTACAAAAATTCCATTCGCGGTTTTTTTACGGACGAACCGCAGTACGGAAAACGTACTTGCCCGTGGTCCCGCCGATTTGCCGAACGCTTTTTTGAAAAGTACGGATACGATGTCCTTGACGGACTTCTTTGTTTGTTTTATGACTTGGACGGCTGCCGCCCTTTTCGTTACGATTTCTATTCGTTGGCGGAAGATATGCTCTGCGGAGCATACTATCAAAAAATTTATGAGTGGTGTGCCCGTTACGGCTATATTTTCACGGGGCACGGCTTTGACGAGAATTCTCTTTCGGGACAGGTTATCAATTGCGGCGACATTATGCGCATGTACGAATTCATGCAAATGCCGGGCATCGATTGGCTGGGACGCTCTCCCTGTCCTATGGAAGTTCCGAGACAGGCTTCTTCCGTCGCCCGTCAGCTCGGAAAGCCTCGCGTCCTGACGGAATCATTCGCGCTCTGCGGTTGGAGCGTGGGGCTTCAAAGGCTGCGCTCGATTGCCGAAAGACAGTATGCCGGCGGAATCAATTTGCTCTGTCAACATTTATTTTCGTACAGCCTGAAAGGGGAACGCAAGCGCGATTATCCCCCGTCTCACTTTCAACATCAGACCTGGTGGAAAAAATATCGGCGGTTTAATGACTATCTGACTTCGCTCGGCAGTCTGCTGTCCGCTGCAAAGTCGAGTGCAGAACTTCTTGTCCTCTCTCCCGTAAAATCGGCGTTTATGCTGTATTGTGAGAAGGAAAAAGCCTCCGTGCTCGCCTATGACCGCGAATTTTCAAAAACAATCGCGGAGCTCGAAAGAAACGGCATCGCATATGAGCTCGGAAGCGAGGAAATTTTCAAACGCCATGCTTGTGCAAAAAACGGACGCCTTACCGTGGGCGAACGCTCCTATTCTGCCGTTTTGCTTCCGAATTGTCTCGGCTTGGACAAAAACACGACAGAGCTATTGATTTCATTTGCCGAAGCAGGAGGAAAAATTTACTATTGCGGCAGTTTTCCCTCATATATAGACGGAAGAGAAGGCTCCTGTTCCGCCGGCGATGAGAGAGCAGCAAAATTGGACGCCCTGAAAAAATATTCTACGAAAATAGAAGATTTTTCGGCGTTTCTTTCCGACGGGGAAGGATATACTTTTCAAACAAATGGAGCGCTGACCTTTTTCCGAGGAACGATAAAGGCGGTAGATGCTTGCCGCGCCGAGATTATTTTTGCCGCTAATTCTCATGAGGTTCAGGAAACCTTTACGTTGATTCCGAGAGAAGGCTATGTCTTATATCGTCTCGATTTGGAAAATGAAACGGCGGAAAGATTCACGGGGGGCAGGGTAGAGGTGATGCCTTATGGCTCCGCTCTGTTTTCTGCGATAAAGACAACGGCGCTCGCAAGGAATATCCCCGAACAAGAAATTATTGAAATTATTCCCGATAGACAAGAATGGACGTTGAAAGCGGAAAATGAAAATATTTTGGTCTTTGACCGCGGGGAATACTCGTTCGATGGGGACGAGTACCGTGAAATGAAGGATATTCGACTCTTGTTTTCCGAGCTCATGCGCGGCAGAAAAAACGGTCCTTTGAATATACGCTTTTTTGTAGATGTAGAAGATTCGGATTTTATCTGCGGCAAAATCTTTTTTGCCTGTGAAGCGCATGAGGATAAAGAAATTTTTATCAATGGTCGATCCGTCGTTTGGGAGGACTGCGGGGCGCTCATTGATCCTTGCATCGCAAAGACGGATGTGACAGGATATATCAAAGCGGGCAGAAACGAAATTGTCATAAAGACGTATTTTGAACAATCAGAATATACCTATCATGTATATAACGATGATGTCCTTGAAACGGAAAAAAATAAAATCCGCTACAAAACCGAGCTTGAAAGCTGCTATTTAACGGGAAATTTCGGTGTATATGGCAATGGAATCCAAATAAAGAACGATTCGCTTTCAAGAAATGATTTGCTTTGCACAAAAGAAAATTTCGTCGTACGTAATTCAGTGGAAAAAGCGCTTCCCGACAAAATTACACAAAATGGTTATCCGTTTTTCTGCGGAATTATGCGCTGTGAAAATACCTTCCATGTCAAAAAGCTTTACGAAAATACGAGCTATCATTTTTCCTTAAAGTTACTTTGCGATTATGCGGAAATTTATTGTAACGACGCGCTTTTATGGGAGGGTTACGCTCCCGATTGTACCGTCGAGCTTACACCGTCGATAAACGAGGGGAAAAATAGACTTTGTATACGTTTGTATTCCAATCTCCGCAATGTATTCGGGCCTCACCATAATCGGTTAGGCGATCCCGATTTTGTCGGAACAACGGCGTTTTCGGACGGCCTTGGTTGGAGCGATCCGCCCGAGCCCGCATGGCGGAAAGAGTATTATTTCGTTCCGTTTGGATTTCAGACGGGAAAAAAGAAATAAAGGCAGGAAAAAATATGAGAAAAAAACAGATTATTGCCTGTGTATTTGCGGGCTTATTCGGAGTCGTGCTGGCCGGCTGCGGCGGTAATGAAGGAAAACAACATGGAGGCAATCTTACGGAAATGAAAACGGTAGAGGAGATTTTGTCGGAAACTTCTGCAGAGGACTTAATCGGGAAAAACGACATCGGACAATTTACGGCGCCTTTTTATGGACAGCAGATCGAATATAACGAAGGCTTTTTGCTTCGGGAGGACGGACAAGGCGGCTCTTTGCCCGTAAAATTGATGTTTCCCGTCGCACATGTCCTCGAAGTGCGCAGCAACGATTTGAAGACATTGTACGAAGAGGAAAAGGATTATACCATAGAGGACGGAAAGCTGATTATCCCCGAAACGTCATCGATGAAAGCCATTCCCGACAGCGAATTTTTTCTTCCCGAAGGCGCTCCCTCCGATTGGCTGTATAACGATAAGGCGGGAGAGGACGAGGGCAGGGCAGTGACGACGGATAAAACAGTGCTGTATAAATACAGATATGTCGTCACCTATATCCGTACGGAAGTTTATGACGGCAATATCGTTCCCTCTAAAGCCGACAGGCTTCCGCATTTTACAAAAAAAGCGAAACCCGGAAATACGGTAGAAATGTTGTATGTGGGAGACAGCATCGGAGAAGGCGCCGGCGGGTCGGGGAATTTTCTCAATCTCGTCGAATTAACTGCGAAGGGAATAGAATTATACACGGGCGCAAGTGTCAATCTTACAAATTGTTCGGTTGGCGGAATAGATTCCCTTGAATTTATGAATGTCATCGACGGACGCTTTGAGCAAATCAATCCTAATATCGTGAATAAAGCGCGGGAACGCTATGCTCTTATGGAACGAAAAAAGGAAATGGCGGATATTGTTTTTATCGCGCTGGGTGCGAACGACTCAGCGGCGGACCGTTCGGGGGAGCTTTTCAAGCTCCATGTCGGAGCGATGATTGACTATTTCCGAGACGCGAATCCCGAGGTTTCCGTCGTCCTTGTTTCCAGCATGGAAATCAATCATAAAATACGGCGCAACAAGCCGGGCGATACGCGAAACCTGCGAGTACGCGATCTCGCAGAATATGTCGAAGCTCTCTCAGAGTTGGAAACGGAATACGAAAATCTTGCTCTTGCAGACGTTCATACGGCACAAGCTTCGGTTTTGGAGAGAAAATATTTGGAAGATCTCATCGCGGATAATCTGAATCATCCCACAGATTATATGTCTAGACTGTACGCACAATTTTTATTGCAGACAATTCTTTGAAATCTTTTGGAGCAGTATGATTAACGTAGAAATTAAGATCGATAAGAATTTTTCGGACGGAGAAATTTCCCCTTTATTATTCGGTTCGTTTGCGGAGCACATGGGACGGTGTATTTACGGCGGAATTTATGACGAGACGAAAGGCGTATGGAGAGAGGACGTCCTTTCTCTCGTTCGGGAATTAAAGGTCCCTATCGTTCGTTATCCGGGCGGAAATTTTGTTTCAGGGTATTGTTGGAAAGACGGTATCGGTCCCAAAGAAAAACGCCCGAAAAAGCTCAATCTCGCGTGGCGGCAGCTCGAACCCAACGAAGTCGGCGTCCTCGAATTTGCCGATTGGGCAGAACGTGCGGGAACGGAAATCATGATGTGCGTCAATCTCGGTACGGGTACGGCGCAGGAAGCCGCAGAGCTTGTCGAATATTGTAACGCTGTACCGGGGAGCTATTGGTCGGATAGAAGAGTCGAGGACGGACGGAAAGAGCCACTTAAAATCCGCTATTGGTGTCTCGGAAACGAAATGGACGGGGATTGGCAGATTTGTCGTATGACTGCGGAGGAATATGCGCGGAAGGCAGTGGAAGCCGCGAAGCTGATGAAGCGTGTTGACCCTTCTATTCGTTTGATTGCCTGCGGAAGCAGTGCCCATGCCATGAAGACCTGCCCTGAGTGGGATAGAATCGTTTTGGAGCACCTTTACGACCTCGTAGATTTTATTTCTCTGCATCAGTATTATGGGCGGCATACGGGTACAAATGACGATTTTTTCGCTGCATATCTCGACTTTGAGCAATATATCGACGATATTGCGGCGACCTGCGATTACGTCCGCGCTGTCAAAAAGTCGGATAAAACGTTGAAACTTTCCTTCGACGAATGGAATGTTCTTACACAAGGAGAAAAGGGCGCGAATGACGATACTTTATGGCAGATATGCGCGGTACGAGCTGAAAACCGTTATTCGATATGTGATGCTCTTGTCGTAGGGCAGTTACTTACATCATTAATGAATAAATGCGGGCGCGTGGGAATTGCTTGCCTCGCACAGCTCGTCAATGTGCTCGGCCCTATTCGGACAGAGGGAGAGACTTCTTTCCGTCAGACAATTTTCTATCCGTTTGCCATGGCGTCAAATTCCATGCGGGGACGGGTGCTGCGTCAAATTAAAGCAGGGGTACCCGTGCGTCATTCGAAAGTTTAGAGGGATACAAGGATTAGAACAAATAGAAAGCTTGGAGGAACGATACAACTATACCAAGTTTTTACTACAACGAAAATATTTTTGCAATTGCTTGAATATTAAGATTCAGAATATACCCATATATGAGTGGATGTCTGCTTATTTTGTACTAAAAAAATATGTAAAAAAGTTAAACTATACGTATAAATATGAAAGGGTGTCATTTTTTAACTATGGGATTAGAAATAAACACTCTAAAACAAAAGAAGAATGGATAGAAACCTTTATTAAATACGGGGTATCAAAAGAATATGCGAGTGCACTATTTGAATTAATGGTTTTTAATAAAAAGTCTGTAGATTTATTTGACAATCCGTTTGTTCCTTGTTGCGGGAAATACTTTGTTGTTCCTTGGATAATAGAAGAAATGAAGATTGGTAAAGTTTTACTCTCTAAATTCAGTGATAAGGAGGGTACTGATTTTAAGGGAGAGGCATTTGAAAATTATATTTTAGATGTATTAAAATATTGTAGAATTCCTGCCATCAGGATGAAGAATAAAGAGTATGAATGCGATGTGGCTTTTTTAATAGACAATGTTTTATTTATATGCGAATGCAAAAATCGCGGGGGAGATAAAGCATACGACCTTTCGTTTGACTTGATGGATGATGATATTTATCAGGTCGATAGAATAGCCACTTTTTATAAAGAGCATCCGGATATTGTAAAAAGAAGTTTTCAAAAAGCAGGATATAGAAAAATTTCTTTTAATGAAGTCAAAAAAATTGTGATATATTCTAAAGTGACGCATGGGGTTGTGATAAAGGATGAAACATTTGTTATGGATATATATAAATTTTTGCAACCTTTAGTGCGAGATGAAATGACCGACTATTTGGCAAGAAAATATCTTTTAATAAAAGAAAGTTTAACTGGGAAGCTAACAGCGCAAAAAATTATTAGCTATTATAGTTGTCCTGTATCTTATTCTGATTATCCAAGTGCGTTGACATGGGTATATAC
>CAKXBD010000128.1:0-5625 GCA_934871445.1 uncultured bacterium
TTTTTGCTTGGCAGGATAAAGGAGATTATGCCGAAATCATTCTTCGGGGAGATACGGGAAATTGGTGGCTATTGAGTAACATTGTTCGCGTAGAATATTTACCGGAAGATAATTTCGGAGAAGCGGGAAAGGGGGAGCACTCAACCGGTTGCGGTTCTTTTACGTCGCCTGCAGGGATTCTTGTCGTTTTGGGCTTGGTTTTTATTTTAATTAGGCATCGCTTTTAGATATAGTGGAAAGGAGGAAAATAATGAAAAAATCCAAAGGATTTACAATGATGACTTCTTTTATTTTGGGAGCAGCTTTATTGTTCCCCATGGTTTCCTGTGGAGGTTCGGAAAATAGCCCCTCTCATTCGGACTCTCCTTTCCAAAGTTCGACGAATGTTTCTTCTGAAATAGATTTGGAAGATTATGATTTGACAACGTTTGAGCTGGGAAAATATACTGTTCCGATATGGGAAGGAAAAATCTCTTATGCCGAGGGCGTTTTTGTCAAGGAGAATGCCGAAGGACAGACGGAGCCTATCCCTCTGCTTTATCCAATCGATAAAATTATTTCCGTGCGTAGTGCCGACCTCTCGGTGAAATATGAGGAGGGAAAGGATTATGAGGTTACAGAGGCGGGAACATTGCGGATTCTTACCGGTGGGAAAATTCCCGTTCTTCCGTACGAACAATACTATTTCGAGACGTATACGGATGATGGATTGCAGACGCAAATTCCGGCCTCAGCTCCTACGGGTGCTTATATTGTTGCAGAGACGACAAAGGATAATCCCGGAATGTCGGCTTGGTGCTTGGCTGTCACATATACGCATTCGGAAAACAGCTCTATTTCTATTCCGGAATCTAAAAGCGAGCACTTTCCCCGGCTCAACGAAAAGCTTTCCCGTGGAGAAAATATTAAAGCAGTATTTTATGGGGACAGTATCACTTACGGGTGGGGATCTACCGCCCTTGCGGAAGTCGATCGCGCTCCGTATTGTCCAAAATACTGCGACCTTGCGATGGATTATCTCGAAGATAAATACGGTGCTGAAATTCTCCGAGTTAATCTGTCAAAAAGCGGAGAAACCAGCGAATGGGGCATGCAATACACAAATTATATAAAAGTTTGTGACGAGAATCCTGATCTCGTCGTGCTCGCCTTCGGAATGAACGACGGAGTCGTTACCGACGCTACAACGTTTTGTGCCAATATTAAAAATATCGTCAAAAATATTCAAAAACGCTGTCCTGAAGCCGAAATTGTAGTTGTCACAAGTATGCTTCCTAATGATAAGGTAGGATATCAGCAAAATACGTGTCTGAGAAATTATCACGAATCCTATGTAGGAGCTCTTCTTGAAGCAGAGGAAAAGTGGGAAAGTGTAGGTGTCGCGGACGTAACAACGATTCATAGGGAACTATTATTACGGAAAAGCTTTCAAGATACTACATCCTCCAACACAAATCATCCCAATGATTACATGCATCGCGTTTATGCACAGGTGCTATTGAAAACGCTTATTGGAGAGGATTTTTACTCTCTGTGAATGTGAAATAGAACTGAATAGAAATTTATGCAAAACGATATGCAAGTAATGCCATCCTTATAGGGCGGCATTACTTGCATTCTGTATTATGAAAAAGAGCTGTTTTATAGGGAAATAAAAAAATTTACTTGACTTATTTGTGTTTTGATAATATAATAATACAAATACTTTTTTCTATCGTGGGGGTTTTTATGAACAGAATTTTTAATTTTTCGGCAGGACCGGCACAACTTCCTTTGGAAGTATTACGAGAGGCTCAGGAAGAGCTTCTCGACTATCGCGGCACGGGCATGTCCGTCATGGAGATGAGCCACCGCGGCAAAGAATTCGGGAAAATCATCTCGGAGGCAGAAGCCGTTCTCAGAGAGATTGCGAAGATTCCTCCCGAATACAAGATTTTGTTTTTACAGGGCGGCGGACACACGCAATTTGCAATGGCGCCGATGAATCTCATGAAAAACCGCGTCGCGGATTACATTTTAACGGGGCTTTGGGCGAAAAAAGCTGCAAAGGAAGCCGCTCTTTTCGGAAAAGTCAATATCCTTGCTTCCTCCGAAGATAGAAATTTTTCTTATATTCCCGATTGTTCCGACTTGCCCGTTTCTCCGGAGGCGGATTATGTCTATATCTGCGAAAACAATACCATTTACGGCACAAAATTTCACGATCTGCCCGACACGAAGGGAAAGATTTTAGTCGCGGATATGTCCTCCTGTTTTTTGTCGGAGCCTTTCGACGTGACGAAATACGGACTCATTTTCGCGGGAGCGCAGAAAAATATCGGTCCGGCAGGTACGGTCGTCGTTATCGTGCGGGAAGATCTCGTCACGGACGACGTTCTGCCGGGTACGCCCACCATGCTCAGATATGCCGTTCATGCAAAGGAAAACAGCATGTTCAATACCCCGCCCTGCTACGGAATTTATATCTGCGGAAAGGTGTTTGAGTGGATTAAACGCCGCGGCGGCCTTGAAGCGATGAAAAAGGCCAATGAAGAAAAAGCGAAAATTCTCTACGATTTTCTCGATTCCGATAAGCTGTTCCGCCCGACCGTCGTCAAGAAAGACCGTTCCTTGATGAACGTTCCGTTCGTGACGGGGAATGAAAAACTCGATGCTCTGTTTGTTTCGGAAGCGGCGAAAGAGGGACTCGTAAATCTCAAAGGCCACAGAACGGTGGGGGGAATGCGCGCGAGCATCTATAACGCCATGCCGAAAGAAGGAGTGGAAAAGCTCGTGGAGTTCATGAAAAAATTTGAGGAGGAACACGGCCGTGCGTAAGACCTATAAAATTAAATGTTTCGATAAAATATCCGCCTGCGGGCTTAAACAGCTGGATGACGCATATACCTTTACTGAGGATTTTTCGGCAGCGGACGCCGCATTGGTAAGAAGCAGCTCCCTGCATGAAACCGAGGCGGAAAATTCTCTTTTGGCCGTGGCACGCGCGGGAGCCGGCGTCAATAATATTCCCGTCGAAAAGTTTTCTGACAGGGGGATTGTCGTATTCAATACGCCGGGTGCAAACGCAAACGGGGTCAAGGAACTCGTCATTGCCGCTCTGCTGCTTTCCAGCAGGGATATTGTCGCGGGAATCCATTGGGCCGAGACCCTCGAAGGAGATATTCCGAAAGCCGTCGAAAAGGGCAAAAAAGCCTTTGCGGGAAAGGAAATCGCAGGAAAAAAACTAGGGGTAATCGGACTCGGCGCAATCGGCGTGCTCGTCGCAAACAGCGCCATTTCTCTCGGCATGACCGTTTACGGCTATGACGTCAATCTTTCCATAGAGCATGCGCTCGCTTTGCAAAACAGCGTGATAACGGTAAAATCCTTGGACGAGATTTTTTCGGAGTGCGATTATATCACCGTACATGTCCCTTTGCTCGAAAGCACGAAATATCTCTTTAACGCCGAGACGTTCGCAAAGATGAAGGACGGGGTCAATATCTTGAACTTTTCCCGCGACCTCCTCGTGAATGACGAGGATATGAGCGCCGCGCTCGCATCGGGAAAGGTTCATCGCTACGTGACTGATTTTCCGAATGAAAGGATTCACGGTATGCCCGGAGTCATCGCCGTGCCTCATCTTGGCGCTTCTACCTCGGAGAGCGAGGATAACTGTGCGGTCATGGCGGTGAAGGAATTGAAAGAATATCTCGAAACGGGAAGTATCCGTAACTCCGTGAATTTTCCGACGCTGGACGCCGGACGGCTGACGGGGGGATACCGACTTGCGGTTTTACATAAAAACGTTCCCAATATGATCGGGCAGCTGGCGGCGGTCTTGGGGAAAAATCAAATCAATATCGTCAATATGGCCAATCGCAGCAAGGGCGACCGCGCCTATACCGTCGTCGATACGGAGGCAGATCCTTCAAGCGTCGTTTCGTCGCTTTCAAAGATCGAGAATGTCTATAAAGTGAGGGTGATCCGATGAAAATCGGCATGCCCGTCCTGTATGAATTTGATCGTCTCGAAGAGAATTTTTCCTTTGCGGCAGAAAACGAGTTTGATTTTGTGGAACTCAATCTGAATTTTTCCTATTGCCGTAAAGAAATTTGCGATGGCTCTTTGATGTCCGAACTGACTCAAAGATACGGCTTGGGATTGACCATGCATTTTTTTGACGAGGCAGATTTCGGTACCTATGAAGAAGTGGCGGAAAGTTATTTCGGACTGTTGGAAAGATACATGGTACCCGTTTCGGAATACGGACTTTCCACATTGGTCGTGCATTTGATAGAGGGACCCGTCGTCACGATCGGAGGCGTAAAACATTATGTCTATGAAAAGGAATTCGAGGAATATTCCGAGAGATTGGAAAAAATGCTCTTTCGCGTAAGCGAGTTATGCAGAAAGAACGGCGTCCGTTTGGCTTTGGAAAATTCAAAGACCGTTCCGTATATGGAAAGAACGTATGAACGGCTGAAAAAGGACGGATTTTTTTTCGTGTTCGATATCGGACATGATGAAATGTGCTCGAATTTGCCGAGAAAAATATTTGAAGCTACAAGTTTTCAAAACGTAAAAGAATTTCATATTCACGACGTCCAAGAGGAAAAAGGCGTAAAAAAAGATCACGTTTGTTTGGGAGAGGGAAAGATAGACGCGACCTTTTATAAGCGTACCGCCGAGCGGATCGGTGCAGATTGCCTTTTAGAGCTCAAATGTACGGAGGATCTGAAAAAGTCGATTTCCTATTTCAAAAAATTGTAAATCGAAAATGCAAAGAAAATTGAAATGAATTTCGTATGGCGGCCTTATTTCGGGGTAAACTATAAGGTAAGGCGAAATATGAAATTAAAATCGATTTGGAGATCAACGGCAAAGGAATATCCGCGTTTAGAAAAATATATCGACAGGGATATTGTCGTCATCGGCGGCGGAATTGCTGGATATTTAACGGCTTTTAGACTGACGGAGGCGGGACAAAGCGTCACCCTTTTGGAGGCGGATAGACTGTTTTCGGGGACGACCGGGCGGACTACAGCTAAAATTTCAGCCAATCAGGGGAGCGTTTATGCGGATTTGGTTCGGCGTTATGGGGAATCCGTCGCTCTGTTATATTATCAGGCACAGCTTGACGGAATGAAAGGATTTGAAGATCTTGTCCGTCGTTACGATATCGATTGCGATTTTGAGAAAAGAGACGGATATATTTTTTCCGTAGAGGAATCGGGAAAAATAGACGAGCTTTTCCGGACTTTGCGCTCCCTTGGCGCCGACTGCGAGATTGTGCAGAATGAAGCTCCGTTTGAAAAAGCGACCGCCTTGAAAATGACGGAACAGTATCTGTTCGACCCTCTGAAATTTTTGAGCTCTCTTCCGGTTGAATTTGAAATATATGAAAATACGCGCGCAATAAAGGTAGACGTAGTCAATAAGCTCGTGTACACAGGCGGCGGCTGTATCAAGGCAAAAAAAATTATTGTAGCCACGCATTATCCGATTATCAATCCTCACGGAAGTTATATCATGAAATTGCGGCAATCGACCTCTTATATGATAGCGGTCAAGGAAAAATGTTCGCAAGGAATGTGGCTGGAAGAACGTGCGGAGGGGCTGTCCGTAAGGCCATTCCGCGAAGGA
>CAKXBD010000128.1:5635-5953 GCA_934871445.1 uncultured bacterium
AAAGCTAACGGAACGGATAAAGACACAATTTGGGGCAGTTAATATCACGAATTGTTGGGCGGCTCAGGACGTTATGACGTTCGACGGTATGCCCATGGCAGGTAAATATGCAAAAAATTTGAAGGATATTTACGTGGTGACGGGATTTAATAAATGGGGAATGACTAACTCCATGGTGTGTGCTTCAATATTGACGGACGCAATTTTAGAGAGGGGGAATCCTTATGCCGAATTGTTTTCTCCGTCAAGGCGAATAAAGAAAGCTTTTGTTCCATTTATCTCCAATGCGTTCACTAATATTTCGGAAATTTTTCTCGG
>CAKXBD010000129.1:0-3729 GCA_934871445.1 uncultured bacterium
GAGGTGTTCAGGGATAAGCTGGGCATGAATCTCGTTAAAGCGGATGCGGGGGAAGTGTTCCTCGAAAAGCTGGCGGGCGTCTCCGATCCCGAGAAAAAGCGTAAAATTATCGGTGAAGAGTTTATCCGCACCTTTGAAAAGGAAGCAAAGAAAATCGGTGCGGTAGACTATCTCGTACAGGGTACCATTTATCCCGACGTAATTGAGAGCGGCAAAGGAAAATCCGCCGTCATCAAGAGCCATCATAACGTCGGGGGGCTTCCTTCCGTCGTCGATTTCAAAGAAATCATAGAGCCGCTTCGCGACTTGTTTAAGGACGAGGTTCGTCGCGTGGGCTTTGAATTGGACTTGCCCCGAAAGGTAGTCATGCGTCAGCCCTTTCCCGGCCCCGGCCTTGCGATACGCATTATGGGCGAGGTGACGAAAGAGAAGCTGGAAACTTTGCGCGACGCAGATTTTATTCTGCGCGACGAAATCGCAAAGGCCGGTTTGGACGAGGAGATTTGGCAATATTTTGCCGTAATTACCAACAGTCCGACTGTGGGTGTCATGGGAGATTTCAGAACCTATGAAAACGTTATAGCTCTTCGCGCCGTGACCAGCGTAGATGCCATGACGGCAGATTGGGCGAGGATTCCCTACGACGTTTTGGAAAAAATCAGTACTCGTATCGTAAACGAAGTCAAACACGCGAATAGAATCGTATACGACATCACATCTAAGCCGCCCGCAACGATTGAGTGGGAGTAATAGAAAGCATATTTTTTATTCAGTCGGATTTATTTGGCTTTGAATTTAAATTGATGGAATCAGGAAAAGGAATACGGGTGTGTATACTAGAGAAGAAGCACTTTCCCGATGCCTTGAATTTGAAAACGTCTATGCGGATCAGCCTTTCGACGATCCGAATTGGACGGTGGTGAGACATCGGGAAAATAAAAAGATTTTTGCTTTCATTTTTGAGCGTCAGGGTCATATTTGGGTCAATTTGAAAGGGTTGCCCGCCGAACTCGATTTTTTTCGTCGGGTCTATTCTTCCGTCCTTCCGGCATATCACATGAATAAAGAACATTGGAATTCCATAGTTTTAGACGGAAGCGTTCCCGATGGAGAAATTTCCCGCATGCTTGAAGAAAGTTACTTTTTAACGCAGAAAGGCGGGAAAAGAAAATGATCTTTTTATTATAAAACTTCTTTGAAAAAACGATGCAGAATTTCTGCATCGTTTTATTTCTGAATGGGTAGAATATGTCTTTCTGTCTTTTTCATGAGAAATCAGGCGTAAAGATAAATAGCACACTGACGGAGATTTTGCATATAATGTAATATGAGGTTCGTCCTCAAATACACAAGAGGAAATTACTTTTATGTGCAATACTTGTTGTAATATGTGCAATCCCTGCAACTGCTGCAATCCTTGCGGCGGACTTTTTTCGACGCTGTTCGGAAATTCCTGCAACCGTTGTTGCTGCAACTCTGTAAATACGGCAAATACCTACGGCAATGCTTCGAATACCGCAAATATGGGCGGTTGCGGCTGTGGTTGTAATTGCAGAAGAAGGGTTTCGGTGCCTATTACGGGCAGAATTTATTTTGATTTACCTTTGACTACCGCTCAGACGGCGTCTGGGTCGGCCGTCGCAAATACGAACGGCTGCACGGCTTATAATTCGTCCGTTACGGGGCTCAGCTTCGGAAACGGCGGTTTTGACGCATATTATGCCCGGCAATATGGTCTGTATCCTTATAATACGACTAATAGCTGCGGTTGCGGCAACTGAACTCTTTGTCTTCAATAAAACGGCGAATCGAAAGATTCGCCGTATTTTTTGCTACTAAAAAACCTTGCGCATTTTAAGCGCAAGGTTCGTTTTTAAAAGATTCCGGATAGCTTAGAACCGTTTCCGGAAGGATAATTTATAACTCAGCCGCGCTTTTCTGCGTCGGTAGGATAAATAAATCCTTGATGCTCGTCATCTTTTTCAGATGCAAACATTTTTCTCATAAGAATAGAATATCATAGTTTTAGAATTTTGTCAATCATTTTTATAAATTTTTTTAACTTTTCAATTCGGCAAAAACTTTTTACAAATTTATTACAAGCAATTTGCACTTTTTCTTTCCCAAACAGTTGGAAAATTTTTCGGGATATGTTACAATATTTTTACCGAATTTATACAAAATGAATACGAGTGTAAAATACGGATGTAAATAAAACGGGAGAGTGGAAAGGAAGAATTTATGTCGTTATCCCAATTTATTCAGCAATTGTCAACTACGCCGGCGCTTTGGGTCACGGTGCTTTTGACGCTCGGCGTCATTCTCGTCAACGGATGGACTGATGCTCCCAATGCCATTGCCAGCTGCGTGGCGACTCGCGCATTGAAGCCGCGCGCGGCGATTATCATGGCCGCTGTTTTCAACTTTCTCGGCGTACTCGTTATGACGCTGTTGTCACCAAAAGTTGCGGAAACGATATATAATATGGTAGACTTCGGTTCCAATGCGAGGGAGGCGCTCATCGCTTTGTGCGCGGCAATGTTTGCGATTGTCGTATGGGCGGTGCTGGCATGGGCGTTCGGAATTCCCACCAGCGAAAGCCATGCTCTCATTGCGGGGCTTACCGGTTCTGCTATCGCGATGCATAATAATCTTGACGGTGTCAATGGCGGCGAATGGGCGAAAGTTTTATTTGGGCTCGTATTTTCCTTGGCCATCGGTTTTGCGCTCGGGTATTTCGGTACAAAGCTCATTCAACGGCTTTGTAAACGGGCAGATTATAGAAAAGCCAATCGATTTTTCGATAAAGGTCAGGTCGCTGCGGCGGCGGGAACGGCGTTCATGCACGGAGCGCAGGACGGCCAGAAATTTATGGGGGTATTTCTTTTG
Source organism: uncultured bacterium (assembly GCA_934871445.1). Classification (GTDB taxonomy): domain Bacteria; phylum Bacillota; class Clostridia; order Christensenellales; family Borkfalkiaceae; genus Scatosoma. The sequence goes on from CAKXBD010000129.1 coordinate 2,890, forward strand.
GGGTTGGCTCTTTCTCAGGGAAATGTTTCTCCCGGAGCCGTAACTGTACCCGTATGGCTCATGATTCTTTGTTCTCTCGTAATGGCTTTCGGAACATCTATCGGGGGAATGAAGATAATCAAATCTGTCGGCATGGACATGGTGAAGCTGGAAAAATATCAAGGATTTGCAGCCGATGTTTCCGCGACAGCGGGACTTCTTATCTGTTCCGTAGCGGGTATGCCCGTATCCACGACGCATGCCAAGACGACGGCGATTATGGGGGTAGGCGCGGCGAAGAGATTCCGTGCCGTAAATTGGGGAGTCGCAAAGGAAATGGTTCTCACTTGGATTCTCACTTTTCCGGGGTGCGGACTTATCGGATTTCTCATGACGAAATTATTCGTATTTATTTTCTAAAAATTACATAGGAGCGAACGTATGAAAACCAAAAAGAAGAATTTCGATTATTTTGAATGTCTCGTCAACATGTCCGTATATGCATTGGAAGAAGCCAAGCTTCTGAAAGGGATTTTAGCTGATTTCAATCCCGAAGAATTGGAGGGCCAACGTCTCCGCATCCACGAATTGGAGCATCGTTGCGATATGGAAAAACATGATATGACGACCGCTTTGGTTCGGGAATTTTTGCCGCCCATTGACCGGGAGGACTTGTTTCGTCTTTCACATGTAACGGATAATCTCACGGACAGTGTCGAAAGCGTGGTAGCATTTCTCTATATGGCGGATATAAAAAAACTGCGGTCAGATGTAGGCGAATTTGCGGATTTGATTATTGAATGTTGTGAAAATACGGTAAAACTTCTCGGAGAATTCAGAAATTTCAAAAAATCGGAAAAA
>CAKXBD010000129.1:3739-5942 GCA_934871445.1 uncultured bacterium
ATCTTGAAGAGCGAGGGGATAAATTATATACAGAGGCCGTTCGTCGGCTGTCGCGGGAGGCGGAAACCACTCGTGAAGTAATCGAGTGGCGGGACGTATATCGCAATTTTGAAAATTGTTTCGATGCGGCAGAATCTATTGCCGACAATATCGAGTCCGTCGTCATGAAAAACAGTTAAAGAAGTTCGGCATACGATAAGGTATGCCGAATTTCTATGAGGAACAAGGTCAAGACTTTTATCTGAAAGCTTCTCATACATGAGAATAACATAAAGAGGATATTGAATTAAAAATCCGAAATAATGCGCCAATAGTTTAGCGTACAACGACGTGGAAATACCGATACTATATGTTTCCCAAAAATATTCTGCGAGGTATTATGTGCAGAAATAGGGAAAATATTGAAGGAACTATGTAAAGGAAAGGAATCGGAGGTAGTATTTGAGCATTCCGTCGGTATTCGCGCCTTTAAGCCGATTTCCAAATCCCCCGCTTTGGGGGATATTTATTTTTTAGGGATTGACAAAAGATAAAAATTTTAGTATAATGAAAAAAAGGAGTCCGATCATGAGCTATTATGAACTGCCCGCCGAGGGGCGGGGATATTATTTGTTCGAGCACCGCCGCTTAAATGACAGTGCGGCACATTTTCACAGCGCCTTAGAATTTGTCTTTGTGGAACGCGGAAAGGCGGAAGTGAATATCGATGGCGAGAGCCGCACTCTGAATCCGGGGGAAGCATGTTTTTCAGAGGGTTTCCGAGTGCATGCTTATCACGATACTCCGGATAATATCGTATATGTCTTATTGGGCGATGCGGGATACTTTCAGCCCTTTTTTCTTTCCCGCGGAGGCAGGACGTTTCCGAAATTTTTTTCGTTTTCGGATTTCAGGTTTTTGGAAACTCTCCATGACCTCTGTTCCCGTCCGATCCGACCGGAAAATTTGCGGACGACGTTTGCGGGGGCTACGGAAATTTTGCTTTCTTTTTTGGCGGAAACAGTTTCCCTTGAAGAACATAGACAGGATCGCCTTTCGGCTTTTGTATGTAATGTTCTTCGCTACGCGGAGGCAAATATCGGAGAAGATCTTTCGCTTTCGGCTCTTAGTTCCAGATTCGGTTATTCTCGCGAACACCTTTCTCGGATTTTACATAAATATTTAACGGAATCTTGGAGTTCGTATGTCAATCGCCTGCGCGTAAAACGCACGGACGCGCTCTTGAAGGAAAAGTGCGGGGAAAATGTTTTGAAAATCGCGTATGAATGCGGATTTAATAGTCCGAATACGTTTTATCGCGCTTATAAAAAGGAATTTGGATTTCCTCCAGGAGCAAAAGGTGAATAAAAGAAATCAATTTTTGACATAAAGATATTTCAAATCGGCTGGAAATTGTTTTTTGAGTCTGCTATAATGGCGTCAGAAAACAGAACTTCCGCCGATTTTTTTGAAAACGGAAAAGACGGAAGACGGGAGGAAGACTATGTCGAAAAAGATTTTCACGGTTGCGATTTTAGGCTGCGGCGGCAGAGGTGCGGAAACGTATGGACGTTTGATTGCGGAACGGAAGGACGAATATAAAATTGTCGCGCTGTGTGATTTAATTCCCGAAAAGCTCGCTAAGTACGGCGAAATTTTCGGCGTCGGAGCAGAGAATCGCTTTTCGGACGACGACTCGTTTTTTGCGAAAAAGCGCGCGGACTTGTTGATCATCGCCACGTTAGACGCAGATCACGTATGGCAATGTAAGGAGGCTCTGCGTTTGGGCTATGATGTGCTCTTGGAAAAACCGATCACAGATAAGGAAGAAGAATGTCGTTCCCTTTTGGCTGAGCAGAAAAAATATGGCGGAAAGGTACTTGTCTGTCACGTGCTTCGGTATGCGGGAGCTTTCCGCAAAGTCGAAGAACTACTGAAAGCCGGCGCCGTCGGTCGCCTTGTCGAAATTCAAGCCTTGGAGCAAGTCGCTTATTGGCATCAAGCGCATAGCTATGTGCGCGGAAATTGGCGACGGAGCGAAGATACTTCTCCCATGATTCTCGCAAAATGCTGCCATGACTTAGACCTATTGCAGTATTACGCGGGAGCGCGCTGTAAATCCGTTTCGTCAATGGGGGATTTGACTTATTTTACCTCGAAAAATGCGCCCGAGGGTGCAGCAAAGCGCTGTTTGGAATGTAAGTATATAGACGCTTGTCCATAC
>CAKXBD010000130.1 GCA_934871445.1 uncultured bacterium
GCCAAAACGGTTCCGAACTTTTACAAACAGAAATACCGACAAATAAAGCAAAAAAGGATACCCGTAAAGGTATCCTTTTTTTGGTGGACAGAGGTGATTGGCAAAGCCAAAGTGTCGTCGCTCAAAAACTGTACTGTTGATTCGGACTATTTCGTTTTTCGTTCCTCGCACGAACCACCGTGAATACGGCGGGTTTCTTACCACCTACGCCACCAAAAAAAGACACCTCACGGGTGTCTTTTTTCTGGTGGACAGAGGTGGATTCGAACCACCGAAGTCTGAGACGTCAGATTTACAGTCTGATCCATTTGGCCGCTCTGGAATCTGTCCGTATGGTGCCTCAAGGTGGAATCGAACCGCCGACAGAGGGATTTTCAGTCCCTTGCTCTACCAACTGAGCTATCGAGGCAAATCCGTTTTTGGAAAAGCCAAAAAACGGGTAAAAAAATGGCGACCCAAACGAGGCTCGAACTCGTGACCTCCAGCGTGACAGGCTGGCGCTCTAACCAAACTGAGCTATTGGGCCGTGCAACAGGATATGAAAAATTTTGGTGGGCCTTCACGGATTCGAACCGCGGACCAATCGGTTATGAGCCGACAGCTCTGACCACTGAGCTAAAGGCCCACACCACGCGACGTTTGAAGTGACGATGGTCATCACATAAGTGCTTGTATATGATAAACTATTTTACGGAAAAAGTCAAGTATTTTTTTGAGGATTTTTTATAAAAAGCGAAAAAAATTTTTTCGGCAAAATTCGTGTGGGTTTTTCCAAAAAAATCAAAATCCGCCTTGTGGTATCGTGTAAAATGTAGACACATAAAAACGGGAGGAAAAACTATGGATCTCGCGGCTCATTTGGAGGAGGGGATTTTATATATAGTCATGAACGGTGAAATCGACGAACATTCGGCCGCAGACGCAAGGCGCCGAGCGGACGAGATTATCGATTGCCACACGCAGGCAGAGCGAGTGGTATTCGATTTGAAGGACGTAAGTTTTATGGATTCGACGGGGATAGGGTTTCTGATCGGAAGGTATAAGAAGTTGAAACGGTACGGAATTTCGATGTACATAACCCGTCCGAACCTGACCGCGGATAAAATTCTTTCTTTAAGCGGTGTATACACGTTGATTCCCAAGATTTGAACTTTGTGAGGGAACGGAAACAAAGACGAGGAGAAACAGCATGGAAAATTATATGAAATTAGAAATCGCGGCGATAGGGAAAAACGAGAGCTTTGCACGCAGTACGGTAGCTGCGTTTGCGCTGCCCTTAAATCCATCCTTAGCGGAACTTTCGGACATAAAGACGGCGGTGAGCGAAGCGGTAACGAATTGTATCGTACACGCTTACGGAAAAAAGGGAAGCGATAGGTCGGCCGCAAATAAAATTCTCATTGAGTGTGAGATAGAAACGGCTTCCGAAGGGGAGGACGGCGGCATTTTACATATCGGGATCACCGACTACGGATGCGGGATAGACGATGTCGAACGCGCCGTCCAACCGTTTTATACCACGTTGTCGGACGATGAGCGTTCCGGTATGGGGTTCACCATCATGCAGACATTCATGACGGAGTTTTCCGTAACGAGCGAGAAAGGCAAGGGCACGAAGGTGAGAATGAGTAAAAAAATCGGCGTAAAGGACGCGGCAGATGCTTGATGAAAAGGACACAATCGAATATATCCGTCGCGCGAAAGGCGGGGACCAAGAAGCGAAGCAGGCGCTGGTAGACGGAAACGTTTCGCTCATTAAATGTATTGTCAAGCGCTATTTGGGAAAAGGGGTGGAGTATGACGACTTGTTTCAGCTTGCCTGCATGGGTTTTCTCAAAGCGATAGCGGGTTTTGACGAGAGTTTCGGCGTTCGTTTTTCCACGTATGCGGTGCCCATGATTGCGGGAGAAATCAAGCGGTTTATGCGGGACGACGGTTCGGTGAAGGTTTCCCGCGCCATGAAGCAGACGGCGAAAGAAATGAATACGTTTGTTGCGGAATATACGTCGGCGCACGGCCGCCAGCCCGCGATTAAAGAAATTGCCGAAAAATTCGGTTTGGACGAAAGCGAAACAGTATTCGTCATGGGTTCTTCCAAAATGCCCGTTTCCATATATGGTGGTTCGGAATATAAGGACGGCAACGAAAGGGAACTGATCGATACGCTTCCCGCGGAGGACAATCAGGAGGAACTTATCGATAAACTTCTTTTGCGCACTGCCATAGAGTCCCTGCCCGAACGCGACAGAAAAATTATTGTCCTCAGATATTTCAGGGACATGACGCAGAGCGAAGTGGCGGAAAAGATAGGAGTCAGTCAGGTGCAGGTATCGCGGATAGAAAGCCGCATCATTAAAGAATTTCGACAAAAACTCATCGGATAAAAAACAGCGGGAAGAGAAAATTTCTATTTCCGCTGTTTTTTGTTTGCCTTCCGCAAAAAATCTGTTATAATAATACCATGGAATCGCAAAACGGAAAAAATTCATTATTCAAAGATCTTACGGCCGAAAGGCAGTCGGGATTGACATACAGTGCCGCCGCCGTTCTGCCCGTAATCATATCCTTTGTTTTTCTCCTTGTCGTTCAGCTGATCGGACTGACCGACGCGGAAGGGAACTACATGTCGGAAGAGTGGTATCTTTATTGCAACTTTTTGTTGCCGCAGCTCTCTTTCGCGCTCGTAGCTTTCCTGTTTTTCCGCATGACGAAAACTCCCGTAAAGGCGGTTGCGGGAAAATGCAGAGCGAAATATTTTTTGCTTGCGATTCTCTTGCAGGTCGGGCTGTTTTCTCTCTCCTTCGTCAACGGACTCTTTCTCGATTTTCTCGGCCGTTTCGGCTATGAAAACAGCGAGATAACCCTCCCTTCTTTGGGCGGAGCGGGAGTAATTGGCGTGCTTTTGGTGGTCGGGCTTCTTCCCGCGGTTTTCGAAGAAACGATTTTCCGCGGCATCGTTTTGAGAGGTTTGAAAAGTTTTGGCACGGTGGGGGCGGTGCTTATCTGCGGCACCTTGTTTTCCCTTTATCACGAAAATCCCGCACAGACGATCTATCAATTTTTATGCGGGGCGGCGTTCGCTCTCGTGGCGTTGCGTTCGGGCAGTATTCTTCCGACGGTGCTTTCCCATTTTCTCAATAACGCCGTCATCGTCATTCTGACGAAATTCGGTATCGACAGTTATCCTTCCGTAGTAGCCGTTCCGTTGATGATTGTGTCCGCGCTCTGTTTGATCGGCAGTCTCGTATGGCTGATATTTTTTGACGGGCCGAAACGCTCCGAAAATTCGGAAACGTCCGGCGGGAACTCCGACAAAAAAGGATTTTTCCTCTATGCGGCTTTGGGAATACTCGTTTGCGCCGTGATGTGGCTGGGCGTGCTGGCAACGGGCTTTGGAAGCTGATTCGGATAAGATTTTTGCGCTTTTTTAAGGCGCCGAAAACTTTTCGTCCGTACGGGCATCGGGAGCTCGGGAAAATTTTTTTGCGCGGTAGGAGGCAGCGAAAGAGAATGCAGAAAATTTATTTTGTCGTCGTGGGAAAAATCAAAGAGGCGTTTTACCGAGACGCCGTCGCGGAATATATCAAGCGCCTTTCGAGATTCGCAAAAATAGAGATCAAGGAACTTCCCGAAGGGGTGAATCCCGAAGCGGAAGCGGACGATATTCTGCGCGCCATGCGCGGATACGTCGTGGCTTTGGCCGTGGAAGGGGAAAAGATTTCCAGCGAAGGCTTGGCGTCGCGCTTGAAAAAGCTCGGCGACGAGGGCAGGGAGATTACTTTCGTTATCGGTTCTTCCTGCGGGCTTTCGGAACGGGTGAAGTCTGCGGCCGATTGGAAACTGTCCTTTTCCGATATGACTTTTCCCCATCAGCTCATGCGGGTAATTCTCTCGGAGCAGGTATATCGGGCCTTCATGATCAACAGCGGTTCGGCTTATCATAAATAATTTTTGCGTTTTTTGAACGAAGAAAGACAGATTCACATATAGTATTATGTGGATATTTTCAAAGAGACGAAAAAATTTTATAAGGCTGCCGACGGAGAAAAATGTACGATCGGCAAGAGTATTTCGGGCCGGCCGATCTATGCAGTCCTGCTCGGCGAAGGCCGACCGACGGGAATCGCGCAGTATGCGATTCACGGGCGGGAATGGATTACTGCCCGCCTCGCTTTCGAGCATTTCCGTTTCGGGCTTAAACGCGGAAGCGTGTGGCTGATTCCCCTGATGAATCCCGACGGAGCGCTCCTCAGTCAAAGGGGAATCGGGACCGTGCGGGATGAGATGCGCGCGGCGTTTCTCTCCGAGATCAACGGTAGATCGGATTTTTCGCTTTGGAAGGCGAATGCCGCGGGAGTGGATCTCAACGTCAATTTCGACGCGGATTGGGGCGAAGGAAAGCGCAACGTCTTTTCTCCCTCAGGCGAAAATTATATCGGTCCCTTTCCCTTTTCAGAGCCGGAAACCCGTGCTCTGAAAATATTTACCGAGAAAATCCGTCCCGATTTTACGGTGAGTTATCATACGAAGGGCGAGGAAATTTATTGGTATTACGGCCAGCCGCTCTCGTCGTGCGTGCGGGATAAGCGCATGGCGATGGCGCTTTCAAAAGCCACGGGTTATCCGCTGGCGCATGCGGCGGGAAGTGCGGGCGGGTATAAAGATTGGTGCATCAAAAAACTCGGTATTCCCGCATTTACGGTGGAAGCGGGCTCGGACGGTTTTTCCCATCCGCTCGGGCGGGAATCGTTCAAAAATATATGGAAGCACAATATAGAAGCGCTCCGTGTTCTGACGGAAGCGTGCGGGAAAAAGGAATGACGAAATGACTCGGGAAGAGAAATTCATGCGCGCGGCGCTCCGCTGCGCGAAAAAAGGATTAAAAGAGGGCGAGGTTCCCATCGGCGCGGTCGTCGTGTACGAAGATAAAGTGGTGTCGCGCGGCTATAACCGCCGCGCAAAGACGCAGCTCGCCTCCGCGCACGCGGAAATGATGGCGATCGATAAGGCGTGCCGTAAGTTTTCCAGCTGGCGCCTGCCGGAGGGGTGTGAATTGTACGTCACTTTGGAACCCTGTCCCATGTGCATGGGCGCGGCGCTCAACGCGCGCGTGGACAAGCTGTATTTCGGTGCCTACGAACAGAAGGGGCGCTCTTTGACGAAGGAACTCGCGGAGGCCAATCTGCTTAACCATAAGACGGAGGTGAAAGGCGGAGTCGCAGAGGCGGAATGTTCGGCGATTCTGACGGAATTTTTTTCTTCCATGCGAAAGCGGGCGAAAGAGGAGAAGGAACGAAGAAAAAATATTCCCGAAAATAATTTGGAGGAAAGCGGCGGAAACGGTTGACTAAATTTCCCAAAGAGGTTATTATATAACTGTAATGAAATATTGTTATGAATATAAAAAGGTTTTGATTTTAAAGTATAATTTGAAATAAAATGTTAAAAATGATGTAATTATTCAGCACCCCATTCGCAAAATCGCTGCGATGCAGCTTTCCTTTTGCTCATGTGGTTATCTCGCCATATAAATTTAGCCATAATCGCTCATGCAGGCATGGCATTATGTCTAAATTTGCATGGCTCTGAATAGTTACGATTATTCTAATATAGAAGAGATAGAGAGTATTGCAGACGAATATTTGCAAGCCGCCTGACAAAACTTATGAATATGGAAGCAGGGAAAGTACAAATGAAAAATCGGTTTTGTGACTTTTGAAGTCACACCTTATTGAAATAAGGCTACCGCAATCCCACTGGCTTTAGACGGTGGGTTAAGGTAGCTAAAAATCAGAAATTATAGTATACTCATGGCATGGGAACCTGGAAATCTAAAAACAGACACAAATAC
>CAKXBD010000131.1 GCA_934871445.1 uncultured bacterium
TTGCCCGACCAATACGTATTTCCGCCCGCATACATGTCTGTAATAGAGAAGCCTTCAAGCCCCCACTGCTTACGGGTAAGTTCTACATAGAAAGCATAGTTCGTAACAGTGGGCATCATACCGATACGGTTGAACGCTCCCATGGTAGCCTGCGCGCCGCCTTCCTTGATCGCCGCTTCAAACGGTTTCAGATACTGTTCGCGCATCGCCTGCTCGGAGCACCAAGTGATGACGCCGCCATTGAGCTGTCTGTTCTGCTCCTGGTCATTGAGCGCAAAGTGTTTGATATACGTCACACAGCCTTTCGACGTAGCTCCGCCTACTACCGCCGCCGCTATCTTCGCAGACTGAACGCCGTCCTGAGAATAATACTCGAAGTTTCTGCCCGAGAACGGCGAACGATGAATGTTCATGGAGGGGCCGTACCAGCCCTGCACGTTCTGGAAGAGAGATTCGTTGCCGACCATGATGCCCTGCAATTCCGCAAGCTCGGTATTCCACGAGGACGCTACAAGCACCGCGCCTGCCCAGAAGGTTCCCTTCGAAAGCTGACCTGCGCCGTCCGCATCGGTAGCCTTCGGCTTGCCGATAGCCTTGACTTCGGGAGTATTGAAACCGTCCGCGCTTACGAGATTGACCATCTCGTCCCAAGTGAGCTGGTTCATGAACTTGGTCCACTGCGCGGTATCCGTCAGAGGAACGCCCGCCATATCCCAAAGCTGAATTTCCGCTTTATCGCCGTCCTTTCTTTCGGCTACCTGCGTCCAGCCTTCGGGAACTTCTTCTTTATACCAAGGATATTCGGGTTTATCCTGCGCCGCTCTGTAATCTGTCTGTGCATCGAGGAATGCAATCGCGTCGTCCGTGAACATGACGTCCGCATCCGTGGGAGCGTCGGGGAAGGTGGTTACGAAATTGCTGCGGCTCATAAATTCGAGCGCCGCGTCCTCCCCGCCTGCCATGATGTCGCCTTCGCGCCGAGTATTCGCATATTGAACGCCTATTTCGCCGTCGCTGTCTTTCAGACTGTCGTCCTTGGAGAAAAGATTATCTATCTTCGCTCCCGTCACGGGGTCCGTCGTCCACGCGATGCCGTTGGCGCCGTTCGTCGCTTTCTTCGTCATAACGTCGCCGGGATCGGTTTCAGCGACCGTCAGTTTTACCGTCGCTTTGCTTTCATGCGAGTTCTCGGAAATATACAGGTTATATTCCCCCGCTTCGAGCTCGTATCCCGCAAATCCGTTGCCGTTTGCGTCTACGTCGTCGAATGCCGCGAGCTCGAACGGCGTGAACGTGAGCTCTACTACCTGCGATTGCCCGGGCTGCAAAAGCATGGTCTTGGCAAAGTCAACGAGATTTTTGCTAGCCTTTTCGATTCCGCCCTCCGTATAGGCGGACCCCGAATAAAGCTCTACCGTGTCCTTGCCCGCAACGCTGCCCGTATTGGTGACTTTGACCTCGATGGTCATTTCATCGTTCTTCGTAGCATCCGTTGCCGTAAGCGGAGTGGCATTAACGACTTCCCATTTGAAGTCCGTATAGCTCAAACCGTATCCGAAAGGATACAAGACGCCGTTATAACGGTTATAATATGTATCCGTCGTATCGTACGTCGCTTGGTCGTTTTTCGGCATATAATCCGTGAAATCCTTTATCGGCGCTTTGCCATAGACGTTTTTGCCGCCCTTGACCTCGGTCGTCGCAAGGTCGTCGAGCACTCCGTCCTCCGCCGCCGTTTCATAGAATCTATAACCGGTATAAATGCCTTCCTCGTAATCGAGCGACGCATAGTTGGGGCCGGCTCCGCCGAAGCCTTGATGACCGTTGTCGTACACCTTTCCGTTCTTATCCTTGACGAGCATGGACGCGCCTACGTTCGAGCCGTTGGAAACGTTGAACCATGTGGGGTCGGTATCGAACTTCGCCGAATAGATGTCTACCGTTCTGCCCGAAGGGTTTACTTCGCCGTTCAAAATTTTGCCGAGCGCCATAATTCCGTCTGCGCCCGTAAGACCGATCCAGAGAATCGAGCTTATCGCATCGTCGTCTTCGAGTTCGGCTATTTCCATAGGAGAAGGCGTATTCAGTACAACTACGATCTTCTTGAACTTTCCGCTCGCCTTGACATATTCGATCAACGCTTTTTCGTTATCTTGAAGCATGAGAGAATGAGCATTTTTATCCTCATACCCCGGGAGTCCGTTCGTCGTATCGTTGATGGTGATATCGCGCATTTCCGAGCCGCTTCTCGAAAAGACGATGATAGCAGCACCGTTATAAGTTCCGAAAGAACCCGCAAACTTATCGAGTCCGGAAGGATCGCTTTCCGTCGAAGGGTTTCCGTTATTGGAATAATACCCTTTCAGCATGGGATTCATCGTAAAGCCCGCGTCCGTCATGCTGTCTTCCAGCGTCTTGGAACGGTCGGAAGAACCGCCGCCTGCGCCGCCGCCGGCTTGCAGGATATTGTCGCTGTGGTCACCGAACACGCTGACGTTCATTTCCGACTCTTTCAGAGGCAGCGCGTTGTCCCTGTTTTTCAACAGCACCGCGCCTTCGCCCGCCAGCTTGACGTTCAGTTCGGACGCCGCGTCCTGTTCCTCCTCCCACGTGGCGAAATCGGTTTGATAGTTGGGCTTTGACGCCGCCGCATCCGCCAATGCGAAGAAAGTATTGGGCGCAAACGACGAACATATCGCCGCCGCGAGAATCATCGCGGTAGCTGCTTTGACAACGTTTTTGCCTGTTTTGATTTTTGCTTTCATTCTTCTTCCTCCATTAAGAATTCATTTGCTTTTCAAACAGCAACAAAAGATTATCACAAAAAATAAAAAAGAGTCCCGTTTTGTCTTAACAGGTCTCTTTTTTGTCCTGAAAGTATTTTTTCGGATATCCCGTTTATCGGAGCAACGGCATTACTACCCCGAGGCTGTATATCCTTCCCGCATTTCGGATATTTACTTCTCCGCCGTATTTTTTCACGATATAAACGATACTTTTTAAGCCGTAACCGTGAAAATCCGCGTCCTTTTTCGTCGTTTTGGGAAAGCCGTCCTCATACGTTATATCGCGCTCGCAATAATTATCGATTACGACGTTGAGAATATTTCCCGTCCGCGAAACTCGCATCGAGATGACTCGCTTTTCTTCGGGATAGCTTTCGACACATTCTATCGCGTTATCCAATGCGTTGGCAAACAACGAATATATATCTCCTTCCTCCATATAGGAAAGCGCCTCTCCGTCCACCATATAAGAAAATTGTATCTTCTTATTCTCGCACTGCAAGCCCTTTTCCATTAAAAGATAGTCCAGCGTACGATTGCCCGTCGTCGCAATATTGGAATATATCATTACGGCACGTTCGGCCTGTTCCAGCAGTTTCGCGGCTTTTTCACTATTATTCAGGGACTTTATGTAGGAGATTTGTTTTTTCAAATCGTGACACTTAATATTTATGATCTGCACGCTCTCCTCGTAATTTTTTCGGAATTCCCCCTGACGCTCGATAAAGGCTTCAAGCTGCTTATTTTCCTGCATTACGTCCTGCTTTTCTATCGTATCCACAAGCAACGCAAACATGACAATGGAAAAAAATGAGGCGTACAGACAGTAAAAAATCGTGATTTCTCTGCCAGCCGACCCTATATGCGCAATCACCATATTAAATATCTGCCGCGCATATACGAGAAAGGCAAGCATAAAAACCGAAAGAAAAAGCATAGGTAAATTTTTTATCTTCACCTGCCCCGTGGCGTTTGCTCTGCGGCCATAAAAATAACGGACAAGTGCGGTAAAACAAAAAAAGACGGGAAGTTGAAAGATATTCACCCAAGGCCAAATATTAAAAGACGGGCTGTAAATCGCGTTTATATTTTGAACAGCAAAGCTCAGATTAGAAACAAAATGCTGTATAATATAGGCGGAAATAGTATAAAAAAGCGCCGTTTTCCATGATACCGCAAAGCAAAACCATACCAATAGAAAAACAAGAACGAAAACGAACAAATAAAAATGATTCAAGCCTAAATTAAGCCATCGAAGCCACCGGATCTCCCCCGGATATATATCGAACATCACCGTAAACACAATCGCGCAGCTCAAAAGCCTAAGCCAAAAACGCTTCCTCCGGCGCTGCGAAAAAGCAAGGATAAGCGCCGCTATAAGAAGCTCCATCGAAAAACAAGTGATATAGGAAAAAATTTTGCTTAACTCTTTCATGCGATCACGTCCTGTTTATATATTTGGCAAATTTTTTCAGCAGCCCGCTTTTTTTATTGCGGCTTATCTTAAACGTGCGCCCGGCAACAACTACGTTATCTTCGGTTATTCCGCTTAAATAACGGAAATTGATAATATAAAACCGGCTGCAACGATAAAACCAGTCTCCTTCTAACTGCTGTTCGAGCTCTTTTAAGGAAATCCTTGTGATAATTTCTTCCTCCTCGGTATGTATCGCTGTCATGTGCCCGAAAACTTCCATATAACAAACGGCGGACAGAGACAATCTCCTGAGCCCGCTTTCCGTAGAAACAAAAATCGCACTTTCGCGTTTTTCTATCAACCGAAAAGCCTTATCCAATTTGAGGCTGATATTAAAACTATTTACGGGTTTCAATACATAGTCGAGCGCATCTACTTCATACCCTTTCAAGGCAAACTGCGGCATATTCGTAACAAAAATAATACAAACATCCGAGTCAAATTTTCTCAATTTTTTTGCCGTCTCTATACCATTTAACAAAGGCATTTCTATATCTAAAAACACGATATCATATACCGCCGTACCGTCGCCTATAAAATCGACACCGCTACGGAAAATATCCACGCTTACCTTTTTTCTCTTTTTCTCCGCATAATCGACAACGATACCTTTCAGAAATTCCGCATCTTTATATTCATCTTCTACTATTGCAATCTTTATCATCTTACGCCCCCTCCTCGGTAATTTTTGTTTTGAACAGAACCTTAAAGCATTACTTTTTCAGTAATTTCCATGGCTCCTACTCTTTATCGGTCAATCTTATCGAGAGCAGCACGAAGTTGTCGGTCTCTTTTAGCTGATAAGTTGTTTTGTGTGTTGTAATACAACACACAATCCCCGCGGGGATTGCCAAATTTTTTGAAAAATATGACGTTTTTTTGTTTAATATTTGTCTCGCCTTAACCGTCTTAAATTATAATCCATATTTTCCCAATTGTCAATACATTATAAAAAATATATTTTATTTAATTTTCAACTTATTTTGCTTATACTTGTGCAGAACAGTTTGAAAAGTGTTTTTTCAATGACACTTTTAAGATCAATACTATTCCGTTTAAAGAAATTTATTTTCGGGGGCAGAAAATGCTACACTCAATTCTTTTTTCATATATAGATACCTCATAGCACGCGAAAGAATACCCCACAACAAACGAAATAACGGGGCTATACGCGCACGCCCGCCTATGGCTGACATTTGTTACAAGGTGTTGAAACTCTCTGCGAAAGAGTAAGAACCCGACAAATTTTAAGGACTAAATCTCTGATTTAGTTCAAAGTTTGTCGGGCTTTTTTAATATGTTTTTGCGCCCGTCGGATTCGAGATTTAGTTCTCGACCGGCGGGCGCTTATCTTTGCGAAATTTGCCTGTTTCGGTCGATTTTCCAAAAACAGAAAATCAAGGAACGGACAAACAATGCGAACAATTAAAATCAAAAAAAGTTTTTCAAAAAACATTGCCGTTTGCCCTCTGCCGCGCCTATAAGCGGAGGGTTTTCTATGCAGACAATTAAATACACATTTGCAGACGGCAGAAC
>CAKXBD010000132.1 GCA_934871445.1 uncultured bacterium
CGCTACAACCGTTTCATCTGCTATATCGGGGGCAAATTGTAAGCGCCCTAAACGAAAAATTTTTCTTCTGAGATGATTTTCCAGCCAATCCGTTTCCGTAAGCCCGATTTTTCCCCTTTCCACTCGACAATTTTTCTGCCATATTCCGAGGTCGGTAAAGGTATCCCGCCAAATTTCAAACGGAATTCCGTCGTTCTTCCATTCGAAGCGCGTATCGTAAGCGAAACGAGAAAAAAACGCTAGAGCCGAAAAACAATCCGGCGCAGTGTTTTCGCCCAAAGAAAAAGCGGCTTTCCAGTCTTTATAGCCGTCGAGCCTGCTTTCCAGAATCTTTTTTACTGCTTCCGTTTCCAGTTCCGCGCCTTCTAAAAAGGCGCGGAAGGAAATCGTTTCATACTTATCAGGCATTATCAATCGTCCTTGTTTTTACGGGCCTTGAACATCAACGCCCCGCCGAGCGCAAAAAGTCCAAGCAATACGCCCGAAGAAAGAACGCTGCCGCAGCCGTCCGAGGAATCGTTCCCCGAAGCGTTGCCAGAGTTTCCTCCCGACGATTCGGAAGTAGAATCGGAGGGAGAACCGCCCGAGCTCACCTTCGTCGTTACCTTTATAGTAATTTCTTCGGAAGCAAACGCATCGGAAGAAGCGTTCTTTTTAATCTTTACTGTATATTCCGTTTCAGAGTCTAAATCCTCAAAGCAGCCGTCCGTTGTCCATTCCCCGTCACCGAGCTTGAAGCTGTAACCTCCCTGATCAAATACGATAGTCGTATCGGTGACGGACGTCGGAGAAATCGTCTCGACGGAAGGGCGTGCAGGAACGTTAAATGCCACAACCTCGCTGGCTGCCTGACTGTCCCCCGCCTTCGTCCTCATCCAAAGCGTCGCACCAGGAGTCACAGAAGCTCCGTCAGAAAGAGCGTCGGAATAGGTAAACGTGCCGTCTGACTCCGTACGAGAGGCAAATACTTCTATGTCATCCGCAAAAGAGATCGTTTCGGCATGGAAATCGATCGTAATTTCATCTGCCGACGGAGCCGAATGAACCCCTTCTTTCACAAATTCGATTGATTTCAAAACCATTGTATTCGCCAAGCTATCGCCCGTGGCGTCGATGTAAAAATGAAGGTCAAAATTCCCTTCCGCCACCGCAACAGAAGCTTTCGTCATATCCACGTAAACCGTATAAGTCACCCCCCCCCCGTAACTGGTATGAGGGCTGAGGACATTGGAATTGCCTTCATAGACCGCAAGAATGAAATCCTTTTCCGACATAAAAGTAAATTTAAGGAATCTGTCGCATTTCGTCCAATTCGTTACGGGAAGTATGACGACGTTATAATTTGCCCCGACCTTTTCGGGCCAGGAGATTTCCGTGCCCTCCGAGGTTTCCTCTATGGTAAATCTGTTAGCGTCCTGCGTAATTTCCCCCATATTCAGGCTTTCGGTAAAGCGAATCGATTTTATAATCACGATATTTGCCTTGGCATCATCGTTTTGTCCCACGCGGTCGATATAGATCCGTAGGGAAAATGCACCGTCGGGAATTTTGCCCGTGAGGTCGATGTCTATTACCCCATCGCCCGCGGGGAATAACTTATATCCCTGCACAGAGGAAGAATCAAAATATACACCGAAATTGACGGGCTCGCCTGAGGTAGTATAGTAATCAATAATCAGACGGGTCATCGATTTTTTGACATTGGCGACCGTAGCCTGTATAAATTTACGGCTGGTAGAGGTTTCATAGGAGACCTTGACGAGTCCCGCGGGAAGATCACCTTCCGCCGCAGGATGATTGACAACAGTATATTGAGAAACAGCGTCCCCATTTTCAAAATCTCCTATGGAAATGGGAAGGTTTTCTTCGTCTGTGGCAAATTCAGGAGCACTATTTGACCAGACGATCCCCGCAAAATCGAGATATTCGTCTGCGGCAACAGCTTCGGCACCAAAGGTAATCACGAGATACAGATCATGCTTATTTGCACATCCGTCCAAATAATTTCCCATGCTCACCGCTGTCAAGCTATATCCTTCGGGCGACGAGGGAGAAACAGTGACGTTCCATGACTTTTCAATATCTGAGCACACGTAGACTCCGTCGCCCGAAGCGTCTAAATCGGGAGCGGAAGACGGTATCCCGTTGACATAGGCCTCAATTTTTTCTATTCCCGATGATTTCAGGAATTTGATATACAACGTATTCCAGCCCGTCGGAATGCCCGTTACGGGAATTTTTACGTATACGGGATAGGGTTGACTCTCTCCCTTGCCGTCGGTATACGTGCCGCCCGAAAGATCCGTGAAGTGAACGCTTCCGATACCGTCCTTTATCCCGTCGGGCTTAGAAAGCGCCACGTCGTTTTCCGCAATCTCCACGTTGGATGAACCCGTCCATTCCGTGTAATCCGCAAGCAATCTATCGGTGGGCTCCTCGGGTTCGATATAGGCGGCAGGCGTATAGCTAACCTCCCCCACCTTGATTTCTTCAATGACCGCCGTTTTTTCAGTCGCTTCGGTATTGCCTCTGTCTAAATAGATAAACAGATTTGCCGAAACGCTCTCCACATTCTGGATTCCCGTCGCCGTTACCTCGAGAGAGGTATTCGCGGCGGCCGTTCCGTCCGCGCGGACGGTATATAAAATATTCCAAGGAGAAACGGCGTTCACCAAGGTGATACCTACGTTGGCGTCGGAAGCGGGTGTTAAAATAACGGTGATGTCTTGATTATTATAATTTCCGACGGGAACGTAAACGCTGGAATATCCTTCCCATGCGACTTTCGTCTTTCCGTCTTTCGTGCCTTCCACGGTCGCAGAGCCTTCGCTGACAGAAAGCCCTCCCACTGTAAGTTCGCTCTCCGCGGACGCCGCAAAGCCTACCGCACAGCCGAACGACAGGCAAACCGCCGTCACAGCCGCGCAAAGCCATTTCCATTTTTTCATCTTATTCCTCCACATCTTTATTCAGGCTTTCGCCTGTAAATTCCCGTCATTAACTCAATCGGAAAATTCTACCGATACGAACTTGATGGACCGCGTTCCCGACCATTCCTCTCCGGGAGAATTTGGATCGCCCAGATAGAAGCCTATATTGGTAATCGACTGTTCCCAGAAGGCTTTGCCCGTAACGATGCTTTTTTTCGCATTCGTAAAGTCAAAGGAAATCGTGTAGATCCCGCTCGCTTCTTCTTTGGAAACGGAAACGATCGTTCCTTGCGCCGAGGAGTCGGAATCGTCTACCCGATTCTCAAATTCCGTTAATTTCTCCCAGCCCGAGAGAATAGTCACTTCGCTACCCGCAGACATGACCACTATCCCAAAATAGTCTACGGGATCCTCCGAAAGGAATTTGATTGTCAGTTTTGCCTTGGGTTCGTAACTCGAAACGGGCATGGAAAGTTTATACCACCCCGTATAAAAGGAGTATTCAATCGTACCCGAACCGCCCGCGATTATATCGTCCCCCAAAGTAATGGACGGAGTCGAGGAGCTCCACGCCTTGCCTACCGTACAGCCTTCCGTCGCCGTGCGATTAAAGGAGACCTCCTCCACCGTAGCGTCGCCCGAATAGATGGACCCGCTTTGCTGTTCAAGAGAATCGAACCAAATAACAATTTGATACACATTATAATTTTTAATATATTCTCCCGGAACGGGATTCCAACCGTTATTCATATCGATAGGATTAGTGCCGTCGAAATTTACGGTATGCGTATGTAATCCGTCCTCTGCCGCATTGATTTTGAGCAATTCGACATACGGCTGCCAATTATCGTGCGCCTCTATCGAAAACATGACGCCAATGGAATATGCTTCCACGCCTGTCGTGGAAAGAGTAATATCAAATTCCGCGTAATCGGCGGTAAAATTCACAATGGGAATATATACGCGGGAATAGAGCGGAATTTCCGTATACGATACATCTATGCCGCCTTCGTCTTTCACAGTCACCTCGTACCCCGCATCGCCGAACGAACCCGACCAATTGATTTTGGGAACGACATATTTGTCATCCAATCCCGGATCTCCATCGCGCAAAAATTCAAACGCTTTGAAAAGCGCGCTGCCGTCTTTGTCCGAAACCGCCGCCTGCGCGGGATTGGAATCGATGAGCACGACAAATCCGAGAATCGTAGCGTCTTTGAGCGATGTTCCCGTAATGGGTTGATATTCTGCATCTAGGCGAGTATAGTCTCCCAATTCCGCCACCAGGTACTGTTCCCCGTCCGCAAGGTCACCGCGAAAGACCGTGACCGGATTTTCGTCGTTTTCGTACATTTCCCAATACAGCGCCTGAATGGCGATTCTTTCCGCCCCCTTCGTCTCTATCGTTATTTTGAAATTTCCAAACTCCGCAGTATAATTTTCAACGGGGATATAGATATATTCCCAGTCTCCGATGTCCGTCCAAGAAACGTCGATGCCTTCTGCCGTTTCCTCAACGGTGTATTTTCCATAAGAGACATATTCTCCCACAGAGGGCGTTTTAGACGTATCCACGACTGGTTTTGACGCGGGCGCTTCGGGATATTCCACGTATCCGCCCAAAACCTCGGGCGGCTGAATATCGGGACGCGGAACGGAATTGCTCTCAGGCTCCGAACAGCCCGTAAAAGCTACAACTGCCGCCAAAGCGGATACAAGTGCCGCAAAACGTTTTTTCAATGCCATAATTCCTCCTTACTCCTTTACGCTGCCCATTACTAATCCCTTGACGAAAAATTTCTGCGCGAAAGGATAAACCAGCATAATGGGAAGCATCGCTATAAAAATCTGTGCCGAACGAAGTGTTTTTCCCGGCAAAGATTCCAAAAGTTCTTGATTTTCCGCCGTTTGTTCGCCCTGCAACAACAAATTAATTTCATTAATCATGTTATAAATATACGATTGCAACGGCATACGTTTAGGGGACATATAGATAACCCCGTCGAACCAATTATTCCAATGCTGAACGGCAGTGAAAAGAATAACCGTCGCCAGCGCCGGAAGAGATACAGGAAGATAGATGCTGACGAGGATACGAAGATTTCCCGCGCCCTCCAACATGGCAGCCTCCTCCATCTGTGCGGGTACCTGACGGAAAAAGTTAATGAGAAGAACCATATTCCAGGCATTCATAGCCGTCGGAAGAATGAGCGCCCATATCGTATCGTCAAGCCCTATTCCCGTAATCACCATAAACGTAGGAATCAACCCACCCGAAAAAAACATAGTGACCGTAAAGAATATGGTATAAAATCCCCTGCCCTTAAAGCGCCTTCCCGACTTTGAAAGCGGGTAGGCAGCCAAGGTAATCACAACCAAAGAAACAGTCGTCCCGAGCACCACGCGAAGAATACTCCATCCGAAAGCACGAAAGAAATCGTCGTTTTTCAAAAGATAATTATAGGCATTAAGGGTAGGGTCGATAGGAAAAAAGCCTACATCGCCCGCGTCCACAGCCTCGGCGCTGGAAAGGGAGATTGCCAAAAGGTTGACAAACGGAAGCAGACATATACACGCAAACAGGACGAGAAAAGTCGCATTAGCCGCAAGGAAAGCTTTCCGATAGGGGGAAATTTTTATTTTTATACTGTTGGTTTTCATTTCCTTTTCCCCCTTAAAATATCCGATAACCCTTCGCTTTATAGGCGATATAATAAGACGCAGCAAAGAACGCGCAACTGACCACGGATTTGAATAAGCCTATCGCGGTACCCATGGAATATTGCAAGCCCGTCAAACCGATTCGATATGCCATCGTATCGAGG
>CAKXBD010000133.1:0-549 GCA_934871445.1 uncultured bacterium
AAAACCCATGTATGAAAATATTCTCGAACATACTATCGGGTACGAGCAGCTGGCGGTCGATTTAACGGCAAATCTCGCAAAATCGGAAAAGAACGATTACGTGAGACAACAATTAAATTTTGCGCTTTTGGAAGATTTCGACCATTTGTACCGGTATTCCGATTTAATGGAATTGGAAAAATCGGGCGATCCCGCGCTTCTCGTGGGGGATTATACAGAAATTATGCCCGGCAGACCCACGGTAGCGGAATATCGTCATCCTTTCGACGATGTAAAATTCAATATCAACAATTATCTAAATAATACGCTTACCCGACTTCATGTCAACATCATTACCGCCGCGGAACAACAGACGATGAACTATTATATGAACGTCGCCAATCTGTACGTGAGCGATTTGGGTAGAAAATTGTATAATGAAATTGCCATGATCGAGGAGCAGCACGTCACGGGATACGGCTCTCTTAAAGATTCTTCCTGCACGTGGCTGGAAAATCTCGTCATGAACGAATATACCGAATGTTATCTCTATTATTCCTGTTACGAGGA
>CAKXBD010000133.1:559-5740 GCA_934871445.1 uncultured bacterium
TTGGGAGCAACATTTTACCGAGGAAATCTCGCATCTGCATAAAGCTGCCGAATTGCTCTTAAAATACGAAGGGAAAGTATGGCAGCAGCTCTTTCCCGAGGGCGGAGATTTTCCCGAACTTCTCAAATTCCGCTCCCAAAAAGAATATATCCGGGAAGTGCTTAAAAGCGTGCGCTTGACGGCAGTGGAGGAGGGCTTCAGGGAGCTTTCGGCTATGCCCGATAACTTTCGCTATTTTTCCTATAATAAAGGAGTTAACGGAAACTTGGAAAAGGTCGGGACTCATTCCGTCATCAATCTCGCCATTTCCGAATTCGGCAAGGATTATCGGATAGAGAATAAAGCGCATCCCGTCGAAGCGCTCTCGAAACGTACTAAGGACAATACGGACGTAGGCAGAGTCAAGGATGCTTAAAGATTAGACAACGTATAAATTTCCGTAATTTGATCGGCCCGACGCTCAGACAGAACGTCAGGCCGATTTATTTTTGTCAGAAAAAATCAAAGGTGGATTTGGAAGTCGTCATACTTGAAAATACCGTTTCCCTGATGCAAAAGTCCGTTTTCATACAGCGTATCAAAAGCATCGCCTATCCGCTCAATTATCTTTGGAGAAATATTTAAGCTATGATGTCCGGGAAAAAGCTTGTTTATCTCCAAGGCACGGATTTTTTTGACGGAATCCCGAAATTGCTGCGGATTTGTAGTGGGATAAAAAGCGTCTAAACAGCCGCTGTAAATTAAGTCTCCGCAATATAAGTATTTACGATTTGGTTCATAGAAGCAACAATGCCCTGGCGAGTGCCCGGGCGTATGAATGACTTCTACCGTCCTGCCGCCGATATCGATTCGCTCTTTGTCATGCAGAAGTTTTTTGGGAAAACCTTGAAAAATCCGATATTTTTCTATATTGAACCCGGAAGGGAACGGACAAGGGACTTTCGTAAGGGTATCGATTACCGCCTGCCGCGGCAAAGGAAATTTGACGAACAGCCAATCTTTTTCCGCTTCGTGTACTGCAATATCGTCAAAGTATTTATGGCCTCCGATATGATCCCAATGTACGTGTGTAGTTAGTACCGAAACGGGGAGTGCTGTCAGATTTTCCACGACTTTTTTAATATTTTCAATCCCCAATCCCGTGTCGATTAGAAGGGCTTTTTTTGTTCCGCATAAAAGATAACAGTGCGTTTCTTCCCAATGCTTGTATTCGCTGATAATAAAAGTATCCGAGTCAATAGGCTCGACGGTAAACCAATTTTCCATTTTTATAATGAGATTTATAAAGGGCAGTTGAAATGAGACTGAAATATTCTTTCGCCTTCGCCTCGCATAGATTTTTTCTTGAAAAAATCAAAAAAAAGTGCTATAATGAGAGAAACTCGGTATTGTCGCAGCCTTTTTCTCGACAAAGGGTAACGATATGTCCGTCTTTTTCATACACGGAAAGGCATACGGGAAGCTCCAATCCCGAATAGAAAATTTTTCCGCCGATAAAAGAAATTTTTTTCAGATCCGCCGCGAGAGACCCGCCCAACCATTTGACGGTACTTTCGATTGCGGTCCAATGACGGAGAAAATCTTCTTTTCCCTTTATTTCTTCCCGCTCGTCGAAAGGAAATCTGGAAAGGATGGGGCGATAATCGATTTCCCTTGAAATCAATTCGGCGTCTATTCCTATATTTTCGTCGGAAACGGCAATAAATTGCGTTTCTTTGGTATGCGTGACGGAAAAAAATAAAGGGGTATTCTCTAAGAAAGGTTTCCCCGTTTCGCTCCTCGAAATTACGGCGTCTCTGATTCGATAGTGCTCGAAAAATACCTTTCGTATCATTCGCTCGCTGTCGGAAAAATTTTCGGTTTTCGCAAAAAATACCTTTTCCATAAAATTATTATAACAGGAGTACAAATAAATGTCAAGAGCGGATATTGCAAAACAAAATTTTCTCAAAGGTTATACGTGTGCGCAGGCCGTTTTGCTCGCTTTTTCCGATATTACGGGGGCGGACGAAGAAACAGCGATGAAAATTTCTCTCCCGTTCGGCGGAGGAATGGGAAGAATGCGTCTCACTTGTGGAGCCGTCAGCGGCATGGTGATGGCACTCGGGTTGATACTTTCCCGTGCGGAGGTCGATTCGTCCAATAAGAGAGAAGTTTATGCGGCGGTACAGGAACTTGCGGGAAAATTCAAGACGGAAAACGGCAGCGTCGTTTGCGGCGAACTTCTCTCGGGAGCGCATTTGAAAGCAAGTACGGAAGCCGTCCCAGAAGAACGGACTGCGGAATATTATAAAAAACGTCCCTGTCCCGAGCTCGTATATTCGGCGGCGAAAATTTTGGAAGAATATCTCGAAGCGCAAAAGGATACACGTTCTGAAAAATGAACAGATAAATTTTTTAATAGGGAGGGAAAAATGATTGTTTCGAAGATAAAGGCCGCCGTTTCGAGCAATGTCGAAAAAGTTTGGAAATTTGTGACTTCGGTTACAGATTACGATATTTGGCGCAGCGATTTGGGCAGAACGGAAATTGTAAATTCGCGGCAGTTTGTCGAATACACCAAAGCAGGGTATGCCACTACTTTCACGATTACGCATTGCTGTCCGTTTGAACGCTGGGAATTCGATTTGGAAAACGACAATCTGAAAGGGCATTGGACGGGAATTTTTGCACAAAGGGGCGAAGAAACGGAAATAGAGTTTACGGAAATCGTGACGGCCAAAAAGTTCTTTCTGAAACCGATGATAAAATTTTATCTGAAAAAACAGCAAAAGAAATTTATTTCGGATCTTAAAAAGGCATTGGTATAAGATTTTCCCGACGTCAATCCATAAAATACAGAGCGTCTTTTCTTAAAGATTAGTCTGACTTTTGAGGGGACGAAACATAAAAAAGCGTGGAATTATCCGCGCTTTTTTCGTTTGAAATTTTTTCATCAAAAATTACTTTGAGCTTTTGGAGACGTTAAAATAATATTCTACGACATCTCCATCCTGCATGACATATTCTTTCCCTTCGGAACGAACCTTTCCTTTTTCCTTTGCCGCGGCTATGGAACCGAGTTCAACCAGCGTTTCCCAATTGACGACGTCGGCCCGAATAAATCCTTTTTCAAAGTCGGAATGGATTTTCCCTGCTGCCTGCGGCGCTTTCGTTCCCTTGACGATGGTCCAAGCCCGAGTCTCCTTCTCTCCCGCCGTCAGATAAGAAATGAGCCCCAAAAGCGCATAGGATTTTTTAATGAGGCGGTCGAGTCCGCTTTCTCCGAGTCCGAATTCCTCCATGAATACGGCTTTGTCGTCAGGATCCATTTGAGAGAGCTCTTCTTCCGTTTTCGCGCAGATTACCAAAACCTCGCTGTGTTCTTTCGCGGCAAATTTTTTTACCTCGACGACAAAGGGGAGAGCTTCCTCGTCTTTGCCCATATCGCTTTCTTTGATGTTGGCGGCATAGATTACCGGTTTTACGGTGAGCAGAAAAAGATTTTTCAAAAACTCCTCATCCGTATCCTGTACGGGGAAAGTCCGCGCAGGCTTTTCCGCTTCGAGATGTGCGTACAGCTTTTCGAGAAAAGCATATTCTTCCGCGGCTTTTTTATCGGCTCCGCCGCGCGCGTTGCTCTTAATTTTTCCCAACCTGTTCTGTACGGCTTCCATATCGGAGAGAATGAGTTCGAGATTGATCGTTTCTATGTCCCGAACGGGATCGATGGAATTTTCCACGTGCGTAATATTTGCGTCCTCGAAACAGCGGACGACATGCACGATAGCGTCGACTTCGCGGATATGGGAGAGGAATTTATTTCCGAGCCCCTCTCCGCGGGAAGCCCCTTTTACAAGTCCCGCAATATCGACGAATTCGATGACGGCGGGGGTAACTTTTTTGCTTTGATAGAGAGCGGCGAGCTTGTCGAGTCGTTCATCGGGAACGGCGACGACGCCGACATTCGGTTCTATCGTACAAAAGGGATAGTTGGCACATTCCGCGCCGGCATGTGTGATTGCGTTGAACAGAGTGGATTTTCCCACGTTGGGAAGTCCTACGACACCGAGTTTCATAATTTTACAGTTTCCTTAAAAAGTTTTCGTTTGATTTTTCTGCTATATTATAATATAAAATCGGAAAATAAGCAAATTAAACTTGCTCAAAATCGAAAAATATGTTAATATATCTCTTGTAAAATTTACGGAGAAGGAAAAGAAGGACATGGATTATAAAAGATACATTTCGGAGAAACTGAAAATAGAAGGTATGAGTGCTGAGGAGATCTACGGACTCATCGCGCTTCCTCCCACGTCGGATATGGGAGATTACGCTCTTCCCTGTTTCAAACTTGCGAAAATACTCCGCAAAAGCCCCGTTGCCATTGCGGAAAATCTTAAAGAGAATTTCCCGATAGACGAAGTAATTTCCGAGGTTTCCGCGGTAAACGGATATCTCAATTTCAAAGTCGATAAAACCTCTTTGACTCGTCAGGTGTTAGACAGGATTTTTTCGGAAGGAGACGCCTACGGCGCCTCGGAGGAAGGAAAGGGAAAGACGATTTGTATCGATTATTCGTCCATCAATATCGCCAAGCCCTTTCATATCGGTCATCTTTCCACGACCGTATTGGGCGGGGCGCTCTATCGTATTTTCGATTTTCTCGGCTATAAGGCGATAGGAATCAATCATCTCGGCGACTACGGCACGCAGTTCGGGAAACTCATTTCCGCCTATAAGCGGTGGGGGGATAGAGATACCGTGGAAAAGGGCGGGATTCGTGCTCTGAACGAGCTGTACGTCCGTTTTCACTGCGAGGCGGAGGCACATCCCGAATACGACGACGAAGCCCGTGCGTACTTTAAGAAAATCGAACAGGGGGATTCGGAATGTCTGGAACTCTTTCATTGGTTCAAAGAACTCACGCTGAAAGACGTACAGAAAATTTATGATTTGCTCGATATTCGTTTCGATTCTTACGCGGGAGAGAGCTTTTATTCAGATAAAATGCAGCCCGTGGTGGACGAACTGAGAGAAAAGGGCTTGCTCGTGGAGAGCCGCGGAGCGCAGGTCGTCGATCTCGAAGCTTACGGCATGCCGCCCTGCATCATTCTGAAATCGGACGGTTCTTCCCTGTATGCGACACGGGATATGGCTGCGGCCATTTACCGTAAGAATACCTACAATTTTTATAAATGT
>CAKXBD010000134.1 GCA_934871445.1 uncultured bacterium
CCCCCCCCCCCCCCCCCCCCCCCCCCCCCCCCCCCCCCCCCCCCCCCCCCCCCCACCCCCCCCCCCCCCCGCCCCACAATTGTTATAAGAAAATAAATATAGAATAATATTTTTTTATGACATTGTTTATTAAAAACAGTTGACAAAGACTGCGGGGGGGGGGTATAATCAGTATAGGTGTTTAGTATAATAAAAAGCGGCGGAATTTGAGTTTTATACACTTTCTTCGCAAGCCGCCGAGACGAAAAGAACTTTTATAAAATTTAGGAATAAAAAGGAAATTATGGGAAAAGGGATATCCAAAAGCGCAAAAAAACAAATTTTTAATATCCTTTTTCTCCTCGTGCTCATCGGGATTACGCTGTTCATTTTGCTGACAAGCAACCGGGAGTTAAACTTTGAAAATATAAAAAAATTTATTTTGGGCTGTAATCCGTGGCTGATTGCGAGCGCTTTCGTGTGTATGCTCCTGTTTATCGGCTTTGAGGGCATGAGCCTGCATCTTATTTCGAGGCGTCTGGGGCATAAAAATAAACTGTATTCCTCCATGGTGTATTCCGCGGCGGACGTCTATTATTCCGCGCTTACGCCGTCGGCTTCGGGCGGTCAGCCCGCTTCCGCGTATTACATGGTCAAGGACGGAATGGATACGGGAACGGCGACGTTCGCGCTGGTGTTCAATCTCATCGCGTATACTTCGGCGATTCTCGTCATCGGCGCTTTGGCGTTTATTCTCCGTCCGCACATGTTTGCGGAGTTTGAATTTTGGATTAAGTTTCTCGTGGTGGCGGGTTTCGTTGCCCAGACCCTTCTGCTTGCGTTTTTTATCGCGTGTATGTGCTGCCATAGAGCGGTCTTGAAGTGCGGGAACGGGATTATTTCTTTTCTGACGAAGATAAAGCTCGTCAAAAAGCCGGAAAAGTGGCGCGGAAAGCTCGCGGACGAGGTGGAGAAATACCGCGCGGGGTTCGAGGAGATCAAAAAGCATCGGGCACTGTTTTTTGAGGCTTTGCTCTTGAATATCGCCCAACGGATTTCGCAGATTCTCATTACCTGTTTCGTCTGCCTCGCGGCGGATAGGAATGCGCCGTTCAGGGATGTGTTCGTCATGCAGGCATTCGTGCTGATCGGGTATAACTCCGTACCTCTGCCGGGCGGCGTGGGGGCATTCGAGTATCTCTATCTGCACATTTACGGATTGCTTTTCGAGAACGCCTTTATTCTCGCGGCGATGATGGTGACGAGAGCAATTTCCTATTATATCTGTATCGTAGTGAGTGGAACGATGACGCTCGCCTATCATATACATATCATCAAAAGAAAAAAGAGAGAAAATATACCGCAAGAGAAAAGTGAAAATGAAAAACCAGAGTAAAAAAATAGTAGGATTTTATCATTACGGAGTCATTCTTACCTATCTTTCGGTGATTGCGGCAATCGTCGGAATGTGTTTTTCCGTCGGCGGAAATAAGCCCGCACGTCCCGAAATCGGCGTAATTTGCCTTTTGATTTCGGGCGTCTGCGACGCCTTTGACGGAGCAGTAGCCAAGACCCGCAAAAATAGGACCAAGGAAGACAGAATGTTCGGGGAAAGGATAGACTCTCTCAGCGATTTAATCGCCTTCGGCGTCGCCCCTGCGATGATCGGTTTCGGCATGCGGCTCAACCGTTGGTATTTTATGCCCGTGTATGCCGTATTCGTATTGTGCGCGCTCATTCGGTTGGCCTATTTCGACGTGACGGAGGAAATCCGCACGAGCGACGAAAATTGCGGCCGCAGGCGCTATTACGAGGGACTGCCCGTCACGAACGTAGCTTTCGTGCTTCCGATTTTCTATCTTGTCGCCACGATGTTCGCGGTCAAATCGGTGGGGTATAACGCCGTCATGCTTTCGGGGTATCTCGCGCTTTCCGCGGCGTTCGTCATACGCTTCAAGATGCCCAAGCTCGGCGTCAAGGGATTGCTGATCGCCATGGCGGTGCTGACGGTCATTCTCGTTTCTCTGTTCTTTATCAGGCGGGCCGTGATATGAGAGAGGTGCTGAAAAAAGAGGCGCTGCGGCCTGCGGCGTCTCTGCGTTTTTTATACGGCAGCAGACTCGGCGGACTCTTTCTCCGCCTGCTCGTCTGCCGCCCCGTTTCAAAAGTCGTCGGCTGTTTTTTGGACAGCCGATTTTCCCGTATTCTGATTCGCCGATATATCAGAAAACATAAAATCGATATGTCTCTTTACGAAAAAGAGGATTATAAGAGCTTCAACGCCTTTTTTACCCGCCATATCCGTTCGAAGCTTCGCCCCTTCGACCATTCTCCCGAATCGTTCGTTTCCCCCTGCGATGCGAAATTGTCCGTTTTTCCCGTGGACGAGGGGAGCAGGTTTGAAATTAAAGGATTTTCCTATTCCGTCGAAAGCCTTTTGCGAAACGCAGAGCTGGCAAATCGGTATCGCGGGGGACAGTGCCTTGTTTTTCGCCTGACGGTGGAGGATTATCACCGATATTTTTATATCGACGACGGAATAAAGGGAGAAAACGTCTTTATCCGCGGAAAGCTGCATACCGTACAGCCTGCGGCCTTGGAAAAGCGGAGGGTATTCACGGAAAACTGCCGCGAATATACGACTATGGAAACCGAGCATTTCGGCTTGGTGACGCAGGTAGAGGTGGGCGCGATGATGGTGGGACGGATCGTCAATAACGACGGAGCGGGCGCCTGCCGCCGCGGCGAGGAAAAGGGGCGTTTCGAGTTCGGCGGCTCTACCGTCGTCCTGTTGATAGAGAGGGGGCGTGCGGTTTTGGATGCGGAGCTTTTGGAAAACACGGCGAGAGGGGATGAGACGCTCGTAAAGTGCGGCGAGCGGCTGGGTTCAGCCGTCCTTTCTTTTCCCGAACGCACCCTGTAAACACGTCAAAGGGGAGATTTTTCGGGGAATTTACCGTTTGGTAAATTCCCCGAAAATCATTGACAGGGTAAATGAAGCTGAAAAAATTACCGTTCGGTAAGCGAGACGGGAAAGCTCTCGCATTTTCCTGAAAATTTTTGTTATGGGTATTGACAATATTGAAGAACAATGATATAATTTAAGAAAAATATAGGCAATAGGTAGGGGGCATAAAATGCATCTTATTACGGAGAAAGACGGAAATTTATATTCCTATACAGAAAATATATGGACGGGTAAAAAGGAATTGACCTTAAACGGCGTAGCCTTGGAGAAAAGAAATAGAGAGGTTTTTGCCGTCAATCGAGACGGAACGGAAGAGCTCATTACGGTGAAAGGGAATTTTCTTATGGGCGTGACATTGGTAGAGGGAGACAGAAACAATATCGTTCTTGCCCAAAATAAATGGTATGAATGGGTTTTGATTGTTTTGCCGTTGCTCGGAATAGGAGTCGGTCTCTTTGGCGGAGCAATCGTCGGTGTATTGAGCGTGCTTTTTTATCTCTTGGGCGGAGCAATCGGCAGCGTGTTAAGCGTGCTTTTCTGTCTGTTGTGCGCGGGTATCAATGCGACGATTTTGCGCAGTAACGTAAAATTCGGCTTGAAGATAGCCGGCTGTATTTTTATGGCGTTAGTGATGAATTTAGCATGGTTTCTTATCTATGCGGCGATTGCCGGCGGGCTTTTCGAATTTTTTTTCGGGTAAATTGTCGATGATAAAAAAACGGGTTCTCCTTGGTCGGGAACCCGTAATTTTGTGTAAATTATGGATTTTATGTAAAAATCGCCTATTGTCAAGTGTTTGAGGAGAAATTTCACAAAAAAGTCACAAAAAATTTTTGAATAAATAAAAAAACGCTCGTCGAAAGAACTTTCGGTGGGTGTTTTTTTATTCGATTTTCTATATCGATATGGAATTTATCTGTTTATTCGGTATCTTCCGTAACGCAAAACAGCCGTCTCGCGGCGGCTTAATGTTTTTTTATTCGGTTATCGTTTCGTTATAATGTTATAATGCGGCTAATTGTTTCTCGAACATTTCTTTTGAACAGGCAAAGCCGAATATCTCTCTCGGATATGCGTTTACCCAATCTTCAATGAATTGTATGGACTTATCGGAATATTTTGTGAAGTCGGTGCCTTTGGGTACTTGCCTTCTTATATCCCTGTTGATTCTTTCGTTCGTTCCGCGTTCGCAGGAGCTATACGGGTGACAGTAATAAACGTTCGTGCGCTTTTCTGTTTCGTCATATACGGAATTTTCCAATCCTTCATAGTCAGAGAACTCCACGCCGTTATCTACCGTGATACTCTTGAAAAGTTTTCTGAATCGTTGCTGTCCGTATTTCTTTTCGAGATTGTCTATAACCTGAACGACGGAAGCGGGTTTCCTGTTCGGAATTTTAATGATTTTTTCGTATCTCGTGAGACGTTCGGTAAGAACAAGCAGAGTATCTTTTGTTCTCTTTTTCCCTACGACACAATCCATTTCCCAATGCCCGAATGAGTTTCTTTGAGAAATATCGTTCGGGCGTTTTTCTATACTCGTACCTTTCGGTGGACGTTTTGCAACGGGTTTTCTGTAATGTTTCTTTTTCTCTCCGACGGGTAAATGTTTCATTTTTAGATGCGGAAATATTCCCATGGAGATATAGCGGTAGAGAGTAGTTTTACTGATATTGGTTTTGAAAAGATGATTGCGTTTGATTTCGCCGAGAACGGCGCAGGGTGAAATTTTATCTTTAATGACACGTTTTTCTATATAGTTGACGAAAGGATAATCGTTGCCGAGTTTAATATCGGGGCCTTTGGAGGTCATATTGAATTTATATTTGTCGTGAGCTTTATTTGCGCTGTATCGTCTGACGAATTTATAATGTTTTTCGCCGTACATATCGGTATAGTAATATTCTTTATGGAAATATTCGCCGCGCTTGATTTCCTTATAGACAGCGGAAAGGGAAAGATTGAGGATATTAGCAATGGTTTTAATTTTAATATGTTCTCTCAGGCAATCCTCTAAAATGAGGCGTTGAGTGTAAGAAATATTTTTTCTGTTCGTTTTATTCGATTTCCTCATGAGTAAACCTCCTTGAACGTTATTTCCGAGTCGGAGCGGGTCCCCGCGGTACGGCGTGGGCCCCGCTAACCCGCTAAGCCCTACCGCCGAGAAACCGAGCGTTTTTTCTGCGGTAGGATTATAAAAGGGGGCTTGCCCCTTCTCCCCTTAGCTCCTAAGGGCGTTCGGTCATTCCCTTCTTCGACGCCTCGCCTGAATGGTAACGCAAGCCGTCGTGTCTGTCAAGGGTCGGAAAAATTCGTGAGCATAAAGGTAAGGCGTTTTATCCCTCCCGAATTTTTCGCTAAAATCCCCAAAGGCGGGGGATTTTCCCCTTGACCGCCACTTAGGCTTGCAAAATTAAAAGGGCGAGGCGATCGGAAGTGGAATATCCGAACAACGGAGCTAAGCGGATTCAACCCCGCGAGGCTCCCGAAAATGGAATATCCCGAGTTCGGAAGTCTCGAAAAAAGTTAAAAAAGTCGAGCGCCCCGCAAGGGGTGACAGCAAATAACAAAAGGCAGGTGAAGGAGATGAACGAGGAAATGCCCGCATTAAACGATAAGCATATACAAAAGCTTTTTGAGTTCCTCCGCCGTGAAGGGTGGACAGACGAAAAAATAGCCAAGCTTATTGAGTACATAACCCAATAAACTTGACTATGTAGGATTAAAAC
>CAKXBD010000135.1 GCA_934871445.1 uncultured bacterium
TTCGTCCGCATCCTCTGCCGTTTCGGGCTGAAACCGTTCGCAGCTGTCGTCTTTATATACGTCGAAAGCGAAACGTTCAAGCGGAATCAGATTGATTCCGTAACCGTCCTCCAAGGTGGACAGATTTCCGTATTTAGCGGAAATTCGGACGACATTGGCAATACAGATAGCTGAACCGCTCGCAGCACCCATCCACGAAATATCGTGATTTCCCCATTGAATATCGACGGAATGGTAACTTTCCAGCGCGTCCATGACGGTGACGGCTCCCGTACCGCGGTCATAAATATCTCCGATGACGTGCAGCCGTTCCACCGCCAATCTCTGAGCGAGGCGACAAAAAGAAACGATGATGTCCTTTGCCCGTCGCGTCTTTATAATCGCGCGGAGAATCTCGTTATAATAGGCCTCCTTATCGGGAATCTCCGCCTTTTCCGTAAGCAGTTCTTCCATGATATATTCAAACTCGGCGGGAAGTGCATTTTTTAGTTTGTCTTTGGAATATTTCGACGCGATGCGCCGCGTCACGCGAATTAATCGCAATATTTCTTTGCGGCACCAAGCGTCAAAATCGGACTTTTCGGCCTCTGCGATTTCCAGCTTTTCTTCGGGATAATAGACGAGCGTCGCAAGCTCTTTCTTTTCCCCCTCGCTCAATTCGTCGGAAAATTCGTCGTCGATCTTCTTACGGATAGATCCGGATCCGTTTTTGAGAACATGCAAAAAAGAAGCCGCTTCGCCATGAATATCTGAAACGAAATGTTCCGTCCCTTTGGGCAGGTTCAGAATACTTGATAATTTGATGATTTGCTGCGCGGCAAGAGCAGCACTCGGATACTGTACCGACAATAATTTAAGATATTTTTCGTCCTTCATTCGTTTTTCTTTCCTTCTTTCGGCATAGATAAGCGCGCAAAAATTTGCATATCCGTTTCAAGGACATCCCCCGCACCGAACTTTTTCCCGTCCGAGGTTTCAAGTCCTTCTGCAATCTGCCCCAAAGCACCGTAATATGCGGAAAAGACAGCCAAAAGCTTTTCTTCGGCCGACTTTGTCAGCGCCGCACCCCTTCGCCCGTAATAGGTTCCGATATTCTCCGTATTCTCGCCTATGAGAGCAATTTCGCAATACTCTGCCGAGCGTTCCCATACGGCATACAGGTGCAGTTCTTCCTCCTGTGCCTGCACCGTTCCTTCAAAGGAATCTTTTCCTTCTTCATCGTAAGCCCAGCCCGAAACGAAAAAGAGCGGTTCTTCGTCATTCGTCTCCGTCAAAAATTTGTCTTTCAGCCCCCGCATCACCGATTTTTCCATTTCTCTTCCTACCGCTTCGCTGTTGAGTATTCCCGGAAACTGCGAGACGGAAAAAACAATATCCGTGCCGAGCGGTTCAAAATTTCGATGAAAAACGATATGTACTTTCTCTTGCGCGGGTGTGCTGCTCTCCTGTGAAGACGACGCGGAGCTATCCGAAGAAACTTCGGAACTGCTGTCCGATGAAATATCAGAAGAAGTTTCCGAGGTACTATCCGAAAAACTTTCGGAGCTGTCTTCCGAGAGAGAAGCCGAAGAGCTGTCTAAAATATTTTCCGAAGAACTGCTTGTAAAAATCCCCGAACTTTCAAAGGAGATTTCCGGATCTTCGGAAGAAGAGTCCTGTTGCGAAGCAAAATCACCCGATTCTCCGTCGTCTCTTTCTGCGGTACCTGCACATCCGACGGCGAAACATATGGCCAAAAAGACAGCTGCAAAAACAGTCAAACCTTTCCTCATTTATCCTCCCAACCGTTAAAAGACGGATTCTCCTACCAGGACGGGATAAATTTTGTCTCCGTTTACAGTCAGATAGCAATAACTTCCGCCCTCCCCCGCGGGATAGCGCAAAGAACCGGGATTGACCAGCAAAACTCCGTTTTCCTCGGAAATCAAAGCTCTGTGCGTATGTCCGTACAAGGCCGCTTTACAGCCGCGGCGCGCGGCTTCCTCCGCCAAAGCGGACAAATCGGCCTTCACTCGGTATTTATGTCCGTGGCAGAAAAAGATTTTTACACCTTCCACTTCGAGTTCGCCTTCGGGCAAAGCGGAAAAAAAGTCGCAATTTCCCTGACACACGAAGGTCTTTTCGGGATAGGCGTTCACGATATCCCGCATATCGGAAGCGCCGTCTCCGAGATGAATGATATAATCGTTTTCCGCAAACAGCGGTTTCAGTTTTTCGATACCCGCTCTGTGGCCGTGGGTATCGGATATAACGACGATGGTCTTCATAATCTCCCCTTATAAAACTTTTTTCAGCATATCCGACAAGTTCATGAGTGCTCGGAAACGGTGAGAGACAGCGTTTTTTTCTTCCGCCGAAGCGAGGCCGAAGGATTTTTTTAAATCGTCGCTCTCGAAAATACAATCGTAACCGAACCCGTTTTCTCCCGTCTCCTCAAAGAGGATTTTTCCGTAAGTCCGCCCCTCCGCCAGGAGACATTCACCGTCGGGAAGCACGAGAGCGACGGCGCTTTCGAAATAAGCCCTGCGGTTTGTTTCGCCCTCCATATTTTTAAGGAGCAAAAGTCGGTTTGCCTTATCGTCTCCGTGTCCGCCCGCATAGCGGGCGCTGTATACGCCGGGAGCGCCCCCCAAGGCCTCTACACAGATCCCGCTGTCGTCCGCAAGAGCAATGCAGTGCAGCGCCTTCGATACGGCTTCCGCTTTGAGCTTTGCATTCTCGGCGAAAGTCGTACCCGTCTCCTCCACCTCTTCCGAAAAGCCGGCCTGTTTGCCGGAAATTACTTCATATTCGGGAAAAATCTCCGCAATTTCCCGAAGTTTATGGATATTTCCCGTCGCGACTACCAACCGCTTTTTATTTTGTTCTTTCTCCATATTCTTTCTCCTCGATGATTTTTTCATAAGCAATGCGTTCCCCGCCGTAAGCGGGATAAATGATTCCGCATTCCGAAAATCCGTTTTTCAAGAGCGCCGAACGCATCGCCGCGTTATCTCTATGCGTATCCGCGCGCAAGCTGTCCCGCCCGCACGAAAGCGCCAGCCTCGCCGCAAAATCGTAAAGCACGGAGGTCAGTCCGCGACGTTTGAATGCGTCCGCAACGCAGACCCGATGCACGGCGAAGTAGTTTTTGCTTTTTCCCGTCAGCCATTCGCCGCCGTAAATGTCGTCATAATCGGGTTCCCTTTCGACGACGGCCATACTCGCGGCGGGAATCCCGCTTACGGTCAGAAGATAGGAAACGCCGTCCTGAATGTCTTGTAAAACGTCCGAAAGGCTCGGATAACCGTCCTGCCATTGATCCACGCCCGAAGCGTGCAGAAACGCTCGGCCTTCGCGATACATTTCGGCCACGGCTTGGGCGTCCTTTACCTGTGTTTTTCCGATATTTGTTTCCATAGCGTTTTTATTATATCATATTTACGTCCGATCTGTAAAGAGTTTTCCGAAAAGAAACGGACGGCCGAAGCCGTCCGTCGTAAATCGAAATACAAGTTTTTCAAATCCCCTCGCCCTTGATTTTCATGCGCATACGGAGCGAATTGAGCACCGCGAGCAGCATGACCCCGACGTCTGCAAACACGGCCAGACATAAAGGCATTACGCCCACCACGCCGAGCACCATGAACGCCGCTTTCATGGCGATGGAAAACACGATGTTTTCGGTGACGATTTTTCTCGTCTTTCTGGCGATGCGAATCCCGCGGGGAATCGCTTTGAGATTGTCGGAAACGAGAACCAGATCGGAGGCCTCCACGGCCGCGGCGCTTCCCAGCTTTCCCATGGAAACGGAACAGTCGGCCACCGCCATGACGGGCGCATCGTTGATTCCGTCGCCGACATACATCAAAGTGCCGTCTTTTTTGAGGCTTTCCGCCTTTTCGAGTTTCTCATCGGGAAGAAGTCCCGCGTTTACCTCGGACATTCCCAATTCTCCCGCCACTTTTTCGGCACGGGCGCGGCTGTCGCCGGTCAGCATGACCGTCCGTTCTATACCGAGGGCTTTGAGTTCGGAAATCGCCTCTTTCGCCTCCGCGCGGAGTCGGTCTCCGATTTCGATGCAGCCGAGATATTTTCCGCCCAAAGCCACATAAATCAGCGTATACGGACTATCCGATTCGGGCGCCGAAATTCCTTTTTCCTTCAAAAGCGCGGCATTTCCCACGAACAGAGGCTTTCCGTTCAATACGGCCGAAATTCCCCGCCCCGCCAATTCGCAGATATCCTCCGCGGTATATTCGCAATCGATCTCTTTGAACGCCTTGGCAATCGGATGAGAAGAGCCCGCCTCCGCGGCCGCCGCCAGCGCCAGAATTTCCTTTTCGTCCGCACCGTCCGCAGTCTGTACGCCGCAGATGGCAAAATTTCCTTCCGTCAGAGTTCCCGTCTTATCGAACGCAACAGTCCGAATTTTCGCCGCCGTATCGAGATACGTGGCGCCCTTCACCAAAATACCGTTTCGCGCACAGCTTCCGATGCCGCTGAAATAAGTGAGCGGAACGGAAATAATGAGGGCACAGGGACAGGAAATGACGAGGAAGTTGAGCGCAGTCCCTATCCAGCGACGGAAATATCCTCCGTAGCCGCCGCCATTTGCAAGTCCGAGAATCAAAGGAATAATCACGGCGATCGCCACAGCCGCAATACAGACGATCGGTGTATAATATCTTGCGAATTTCGTAATGAATTTTTCGGGCGCGGCCTTTTTAGAGGAAGAATTTTCCACCAGATCGAGAATCTTTTTAACGGCGCTGTCCTCATAGGCGCGAACAATTTTCATTTCAAATACACCGCCCGCATTGATATAGCCCGACAAAAGCTCCCCGCCGTTTTTAACTTCTTTCAAAGCGGATTCCCCCGTAAGGGATTTCGTGTCGAGAGAAGCGTTCTCGCTCATTAGCACGCCGTCGGCGGGAACCTTTTCCCCCGCTTTTACCAGCACCACGTCCCCAATTTTCAGGCTTTCAGGCTTGACGCTCTTTTGTTCTCCGTTTTCTATCAGAGTGGCCGCTTCGCTTTTCAAATCCATCAGATCGGATACGGAACGGCGGGAAGAACCGACGGCGATTCCCTGCAAGAGCTCGCCGATCTGATACAGCAACATGACCGCGACGCCCTCTCCAAGTTGGCCGAGGCAAACGGCGCCGACAGATGCGACGGTCATCAGGAAATTCTCGTCGAATACTTTTCCCTTCGCGATGTTCTTCGCCGTAGAGATGAGCACGGGATACCCTACGATAAGATAGGCAGCGGCAAATACACCGTAGCGGAATATTTTTGCGACCGTTCCCGAAGCGAAATGTTCGAGCAGGAACCCCGCGAGGAAAAATGCGGCGGAAACCGCAATCTCGATAATTTCCTTGAAATGCGTTTCCTTTTCGGGTACGGCCTTATCTCCGTCCAAAACTTTCACCTTATCGAATTTTCCCGCGGCTTTTATGACCTTCCGCACAGCTTCGTCCGTCTCCGCATCTAACAGAATACTCTGAGACACGAAATCCACCTGCACGTACTTCACGCCCTTGATTTTTCTCAGTTCGTCTTCTAAATCCATCGCACAGGCCGCACAATGCAACCCCGAAAGATGTAAAAGAATTTTTCCGTCCTCCTCCGCGCTTACCGTCGGAGCCGTTTCCTCCACCACCTGAACTTCTTCAAAGTGATTTGCCT
>CAKXBD010000136.1:0-700 GCA_934871445.1 uncultured bacterium
GTAATACTAAGCGGACAGAGACGAGCGGCAAAAAAGTACTTTTTTTCGGAAAGAGGGCGGCGGAGGTTGACATTTTCGCAAAAATAGGGTACAATACCCAAAAGAAAAGGCACGTGCCTTTTTCGGCGTAATTTGATTACGCCGAAAAAATCCTTAAATAAGGCGGGAATTACCGGTTTTATGAATATTCTGACAGCAATCAACAAAAAATATCTTCCCTATTTTACGGCGATGATTCGTTCCTTTGCAGACAATAATCCCGGCGAGCATACGGTATACATAGCGACCAAGGAAGTGACGGATGCGGATATTGAGTCTTATCGAAAATATCTGCCCGAACGGGTGACCTTTCGACCCGTCGCCTTTAAGGAGGAAATTCTCGAAGGCGCGCCTACTGAAAAGCGATGGCCAAAGGAGATCTATTACCGTATTTTTGCGGCGGAGTATCTCCCCGAAAGTGTAGACCGTATCCTCTATATGGACAGCGACATCATCGTAAAAGGGGATATTTCCGAGTTCTACAATACCGATTTTGAGGATAATTATTTTGTGGCGACGACTAACGTCCATGCCCGATTCTTAAAATGGTTTATCCGCGTAAAAAACGGTGCGAACAAAAATACCGTATATGTGAATACCGGCGTTTTATTGATGAATTTGAAGAAACTCAGGAAAGAACAGGATACGGGAGAGGTATTAA
>CAKXBD010000136.1:710-5667 GCA_934871445.1 uncultured bacterium
TTCTCACTTTGCCCGATCAAGACGTCATTTCCACTCTGTACGGGCATAAAATCAAGATAGAAAACGGAATGGTTTATAACCTCAATGAACGAAAAATCCGCGGCTGGAACCGCCGCCACAGGGGAAAAGATGCGATAGGGCTCGCCCATGTGGACGAAAAGGTCAAAATTATCCATTATATCGGCAGAAATAAGCCTTGGAATGAAAAATATCGCGGGATTCTCAAACCCTATTACGACAAATACAAAGTAAAGTGAAAAAATCGGGGTTTTCTTGTTTTTTTATCCGAAAACCATTGACAAAACTGAAAAATCGGAATATACTATAACTATATTGAGGGAGTAGTTTGCGCCTTATCTTTTCGGGGCGTAACGGTTCCAACAACACCGGCGGAGTTCGATTTCGCCTGGGACTGTTTGAAAAAATGAGACTCATGCGCTATATTATCCGTCGTTTCGCGACATAATATGGAGCATGGGTCTTTTTTTGAAAAAGCAAAAGGAGAAATTCAAAATTCAATGAAACATTATCTTTGCGACGCGGAAGAGGTTCTAAAAGAGGTCGGAGCTTCGTCCGACGGCCTATCCGCAGAAGAAGCGGCTTCCCGCCTCGAAAAGAACGGCAGAAACAAGCTGGCAGAGGGCAAAAAGACCTCGATGTTCAAGCGTTTCCTTCTGCAACTCGTCAATCCGATGATTATCGTCCTTTTGGCGGCTGCGGCTGTCAATCTCGCTACCGTCATCATTGACCGCGTGAGAGGGGGAAACGAGTCCTTTGCGGAATTTATCATCATCGTCGCCGTCGTGCTTCTCAACGCCATTCTCGGCGTCGTTCAAGAGGGGCGCGCTGAGCACGCCATAGAAGCGCTCAAAGAAATGACGGCTTCTACCTGCAAGGTGATCCGCGGCGGTCAACTTCTCGCCGTAAAGAGCGAGGAAATCGTCGTCGGGGATATTGTCATCCTTGAAGCCGGAGATTCCGTCCCCGCCGATTGCCGCATCCTCGAATGTGCTTCCTTGAAGGCGGAAGAATCCGCTTTGACGGGCGAGAGCGTCCCCGCAAACAAAGAAGCCGAAAAGCTCGTGGCCGAGAACGGCAAGGACGTCCCCTTGGGCGACAGAAAAAATATGGTCTACATGGGCAGCACCGTCGTATACGGCCGCGCAAAGGTCGTCGTCGTGGCGACCGGCATGCAGACGGAAATGGGCAAGATCGCCGATATTCTCGCTCAGGCTAAGGACGAGGTCACTCCTCTGCAAAAACGCCTCAATAAACTGTCGCAGATTCTGAGCTATATCGTGCTCGGTATCTGTGTGTTCATCTTCGCGTTTAAGCTCATTCTCGAAAGGGATTTCGCACTCGAAGTAGTCCTCGACAGCTTTATCGTCGCGGTCTCGCTCGCCGTCGCCGCCATTCCCGAAGGACTTGCGACCGTCGTCACCATTGTCCTTTCCATGGGGATGACCAAAATGGCGAAGAAAAAGGCCGTCGTCAAACGGCTCACCGCCGTCGAAACCCTCGGCTGTACGCAGATTATCTGTTCCGACAAGACCGGAACCCTCACGCAGAACAAAATGACCGTCGTGGACCATTACGGGGACGACGAAGCTTTGCTCGCACGCGCGATGGCACAGTGTTCGGACGCCGTGCTCGACGCGGAGACCAAAGAGGCAAAGGGAGAGCCTACGGAATGTGCGCTCGTCAATTATGCCTATAAGTTGGGGCTCGACAAGACGAGGTTGGATTCCGAGGATAAGCGCGTCGCCGAAGCGCCCTTCGACAGCCTTCGGAAAATGATGTCCACCATTCATTCCGCGGGCGGAGGATTCGTACAATATACCAAGGGAGCGCCCGACGAAATTCTCAAACGCTGCACGCACGTCCGTGTCGGAGGAAAGGATATTCCCCTCACGGACGAAAAGCGCGAAGAGATTCTCGCCGCGAATAAACAAATGGCGGACAGGGCTCTGCGCGTGCTCGCCGCCGCGTATAAGAAGCTCGAAAGCGTGCCCGAAAGTTTCGAGCCGGAGGATATCGAAAAGGGACTGACCTTCCTCGGCCTCACGGGCATGATAGACCCGATTCGCCCCGAAGTCAAGGATGCTATCGTCGAGTGTAAGGCCGCCGGTATCCGACCCATTATGATTACGGGCGACCATATAGATACTGCGGTCGCCATTGCGATGGAGCTCGGAATTATTACCGATAAATCTCAGGCGATTACGGGTTCGGCGCTCGGAGAGATGAGCGACGAGGAATTTGAACAAAAAATCGGACAGTATTCCGTGTATGCCCGCGTACAGCCCGAACACAAGGTGAAAATTGTCACGACATGGAAGAAAAAAGGCTATATCACCGCAATGACGGGCGACGGCGTGAACGACGCGCCCAGCATCAAGAGCGCGGATATCGGCATCGGCATGGGAATTACGGGTACGGACGTCACCAAGGGCGCGGCCGATATGGTATTGCAGGACGACAATTTCGCAACCATTGTCACCGCTGTGGGCGAAGGACGGAGAATTTACGACAATATCCGCAAGGCGATTCAGTTCCTGCTTTCCAGCAATCTCGCGGAGGTCGTGGCCGTATTCGCCGCAACCATGCTGGGATTTACTCTGCTTCGGCCCATGCACCTGCTGTGGATAAATCTCATCACCGATACGTTCCCCGCGCTCGCGCTCGGTATGGAAGATGGCGAACGCGACCTCATGAAACGAAAGCCCCGCGACGATAAGGAGGGGATTTTCGCCGGCGGCGTCGGGCTCAACGTCGTCTTGCAGGGGATCTTTATCGGCATCATTACTCTGTTATCCTATTTCATAGGGCATTATATCGAAACGGGCGTCTGGGAATGGACGTTCAAAGAGTCGCTCGAAGGTATGAGCATGGACGGCATGACGATGGCTTTCCTCACGTTATCCATGACGGAGATGTTCCATTCCTTTAATGTGCGGTCTATCCATCACTCCGTGTTTTCCATGAAAAAACAGAATAAGTACCTTTGGGGCGCATTTGTGTTCTCTCTGCTTCTGACTTTGTTCGTCATCTATGTCCCCGGCGTCAATACCGCTTTTGAATTCGCCGCCATCAGTGCGAAAGAATACTTCATCGCCGTCGCGCTCGCGTTTACCGTTATTCCGTTCGTGGAGATTTGCAAACTCATTCGACGGGTGAAAAATAAGAACAAGGGACTTTGACAGCGAAAGAAAAAAAGTTGGATAAACGAAAGCCTTTGAGCAATGCAATGCGTTTTGGGTAAGGGAACTTTGACGCGACACAGAGATTTCATAAAACAGAGGCTTTCCATAAGACTCGGAAACGGCCGTCCTTCGGGCGGCCGTTTTTTTGTGAAAAAAGCGCCCGAGGCGGAAAAAGGAGAATACAAGAAGATTCTTTTGGCAATTTTTCGGAAAGTACTTGATTTTTCCGACGGAATGTGGTACATTGTTGATAGAAATTTTTTCGGGGGAAAAAGGAATGAACAGGTAAAGACGGGCGGGAATTTTGCTTCCCGTTTCATCGCTCCCCGGTCCCTACGGGATCGGAACTTTGGGAAGGGAAGCGTATCGGTTTTTAGACAGGCTGGCGGATTCGGGTATGAAAATATGGCAGGTACTGCCTTTACTGCCTACGAATTACGGCGACAGTCCCTATCAATCGTGCGCGGCCGAGGCGCTCAATTATTATTTCATCGATTTAGATTTTTTGCAAAAAGACGGGCTTCTCGAAAGAGAGGAATACGCTTTTCTCGATTGGGGAACCAATGCGCGGCGGGTGGACTACGAAAAGCCGTTTCGGTTATCTGCCCTGGTCTCAATGGCCCGACGAATACAGGGATTTCGACGAGGACAGAATTCTTGCCTATGAAAAAGAAAACCGGCGGGATATAGAATTTTGGCAATTTACGCAATATATCTTTCTCGGACAGTGGAGAGCGCTCAAAGCGTATGCGAATTCCAAAGGGATAGAAATTATGGGGGATATGCCGATTTACGTATCTTCCGACAGTGTGGAAATGTGGAAATATCGGAAAGAACTGTTCCTTTTGGACGACAGCGGAAACCCCGCGGCCGTGGCGGGCGTTCCGCCCGACGCCTTTTCCGAGGACGGACAGCTTTGGGGAAATCCTGTCTACGATTGGGAAAAAATGAGGCGGAGCGGATATTCTTGGTGGCTTAATCGCATCGATTCCGCCTTGGAACTTTTCGATATTC
This sequence comes from uncultured bacterium, assembly GCA_934871445.1. Classification (GTDB taxonomy): domain Bacteria; phylum Bacillota; class Clostridia; order Christensenellales; family Borkfalkiaceae; genus Scatosoma. Next base: position 4,928 of record CAKXBD010000136.1, read on the forward strand.
TCCGCATCGACCATTTCCGCGGCTTCGACCGATTTTATGCGATTCCCGCGGGGGCTGACGACGCCCGCGGAGGAAAATGGCTCGCGGGGCCGGAGGCGGAGCTCTTCCGAGGACGAGAGAACAAAAATATCGTCGCGGAGGACCTCGGCATTATCGACGACGGCGTGCGCGCTTTAATGAAGGAGACGGGGTATCCCGGCATGAAAATTTTGGAATTTGCCTTCGACGGAAATCCCGCAAACGATCACAAACCTTCGAATTATTCGGAAAATTGCGTCGCTTATACGGGAACGCACGACAACGAACCGCTTTTGGCATATATCGAAGGTTTAGGAAAAAGCGAAAGGGCAGTCTTTGAAAAAGACTTGAAACGGGAGTGCGCGGCGGCGGGCGTTCCGTTTCGCGGAAGCTCCGTCTCGGCTCTGAACAAGACCGCGATTCGTTTGCTCTTTTCGAGCAGGGCTTTTGCCGCGATTGTTCCCATGGGGGATTTGCTCTGTCTCGGAAAGATCGCGAGAATCAATTTCCCTTCCACCGTGTCTACTCAAAATTGGAGCTATCGGTTCGAGGAAAAAGATTTTTCCGGTAAGGTATGGATATGGGTGAAAAAGTTGGCGGAAAAATACGGGAGAAGAAAAGATTAAAGACAGGGAAAATCAAAACGGGCAAGAGACAGCCGAAAGCAAAATGAAGGCCGAGAAGGGAAAGCCTAAAAAAGCTGAAACGGAAAGGATAAAAAG
>CAKXBD010000137.1 GCA_934871445.1 uncultured bacterium
GGCAATTCCGCTGTCTTCCGAAGGCATAGGCTGTTTCGCTTTGCGCATCCACTTTTCCGCCAAAGCTCTTTCAACAGCAGCTCTCTCTGCGGCTGCACGACTCTCCTTCTTCGCCATTTTTTCATCGGCGCGACGAGCCTGCTTACTTTCAGGCATCGCTGATTTTTCTTCCGGCTTCGACTCCGCGGCCTTTTCTTCCGTTTTAATTTCAGTTTCCTGATTTTCTTCGGAAACAGGTTCCTGTACGTATTGATAAGGATTGAACGGGCGATAAGGTCTGCCGTTATTCCAATAAGAGCTATACGGAGGCATATACGGATTGTTCATGTACGGGTTCGCATATCCGTAAACAGGCTGGCCGTTCTCCTCCGTTCCGGGCGACTGCATAGGAGGCATTTGCGGTCCCGCAATCATCGGCATAACCATAATCGGTTGCCCGTTAGGCTGCATGAAAATGGCGGGTTGCGTAATGCACTGCAAAGGTACATGATACATCGCAGGAACATTTTCATTCGCAACTTCTTTTTCCGTATTCGTTTCTGCGGGATGATCGGGATCGATGTCCACATCTTCTTCCGTCTCCGAAGCCGCGGCGGGCTCCTCTGCAAGCTTACCCTTTACATTGGGCAGGCGACACATGCAGAATTCTTCTATAATCGCGGCAAGAGCGACGATGGCGAGATATAAAGTACTCATCGTAGGAGCGATAAAATCCCGCTTTCCTTCCGCTACAAACAAAAGTGCAAACAATGCAGCCGCCGTAATCAAAGTAAAGATAGAGAATACTCGGAAATTCTTCATGCCGGAGGCTTCCATCCCCTCGCGGTCAAACTCGGTCGCCGCAGTAGCATGCTTCAAAAGTACCAATGTCCAAATACAAATGAAAAGCTGCAACAGAGGCAGAACACCATAGATCAAAACGTCCATCTTTACCTTGAACAGTTCGCTGAATGCGTTCTTTTCCAACCATTTCACCGCATTGAGCATTAAATTGCTCTCGGAGATGAAATACATGATAAGCCCGACAAAGACGAGCTGAGCGATATTGCGGAAGAAGGGAGCGATTCTTCCCAAGGTACGTTTTTCTTCCGCGGGATTATCCCCGACCGTAAACAAGCTGACATTTCCGCCTACGAGACCGCACCAGAAATGGAAAATAAGTCCCACTACAATGGAAATATAGAACAGATTGGCAAATCCTGCCCCAGAAACGAGATGAATGATAAAGGGGAACGCGATAAATACGCAATATGTACCGGAGAAAATCTTACCCATCTCCTCCATAGCGATAGCGTTGCGGTTAAATCCGTTCAGTCGGGAAGCCTTCTTCTTAAACAGACGGCCAAGTCTGGACAAGGATTTAAGTACATTGATAACGACGGTCAGAAGCAATAACGCATATACGAGCGCAACAAAGGCGTTGAGTATAACGGGCGCTTCGGAGGTCTTAATATTTTTAAGTTCAAGGAAGGGCTTCCAGAAATTTTTCACCCACATCGAGCCCACGGACGTACCGTAAACGAGGGGCAGGAAAGCCATCACGGCGAGAAATACCGTGGCGATCAGATAGAGAATCCCCACGAATTCCGCTTTGGAATGTGTCTTGGCAATGCGTTTTTTAACCGATACGGCTTTTTTCATATTCTCTTTCATTTTTTCATTGCCTCCTTGACGGAATCAGGCAGGTCGACCTTCGTATTATTGAGATTGGAATACTGAAGGGCCGTGGTTATTGTTCCATAAGATTTCGTCTCGTCTGTTTCGGAGAGACTTAAAGTATGTCGAATCGTCGGGCAAAGTCCCACAGTAAACCGGCAGTCTCCTTTCAAATAATCAGCGGTCACAGAGGTATCTTTGAAATGATATTCCCCCGTAAGGCCGAGATAGACAGGATTATCGGAATTGACAGAACCGAATACTTCGGTCATATAACTGAAAATGCTGGACGCCAAGATATACTGATCCGCCGAAGTTTCTGTCATTTGCTCCCATTTTGCTTTGTCCAAAAGCGGGGTGTCGTTAACGTTTTCCGTCGCAGCGGAAGTGTTTGTACGAGCATACCATACGCCGTCGGATTTGGAAAGCACATATTCTCCCGCTTCTATCGTCGTCGTACGCCCCTCGAAATACCTGCCCGAAAGTTTCAGATATGTATAATCTGCATCGGTATATATGACGCCCTCGGTCAAATTGTTGACCGTCTGAGCGCCCTCTCCCGTCGTCGTTATCGTCGAAGTCTGGGTAAAGGAGAGGGAATACGATTTATATTTTCCGTCCTTTTTGCTGCCGTCGAAAATGCCCCCCGACTCGGTCACGAGCGTCTTTGTCTCATCGAAGCCGCTTTTGTTGATCCAACCGTCGAAAACGTTGCCCGTTGCGCTGCCGATAGGTTTTTCGGCCTTACCGACTGCGTTTCCCGCGAACATCGTTCCGTAAACGACAGTTCCGCCGGCCAATGCGAGAGAAAGGATCAAGCCGATCGTCCCGCAGATTCTGCCTTTCTTTTTCATCCGAAGCCTCCTCAAAATTTCATTTTCACCGGTACCATATTTATCCCATATTATCGCAAATACTTACACCGATATTATTCCTTTATATTATAACCTTTTTTTCTTTTATTGTCAATATCCTTTTCTTATTTTTTCGCCAAGTTTTTTAATATTTTTTCGTTTTTTCTCTATTCTTGAAAATTTTCCGTCACGATTTGACAACAATGCATCGTTTTCAGAGCCGCACGATGATTTTCGGGCGTCGATCCCGCACAACATTCCGCGTCCACGACGATCTCCGCATCGGGCAAAAAGGCTTTCAAAATCAATGCGTTGGATACTACGCAAATATCCGTACAGACGCCGATTATCTCCACTCTTTCATAGCCCTCCTCCGCAGCAAATTTCGCAAGGGAAAGACTTCCGAAAGAAGGCTTATCAAATATCTTTTCCCCTTGAAAATAAAGGCCTTCGACGATTTCCCAGCCCTTCGTTTTGCGCAGACAATGCAAAATGGGCAATCGCTTTCCCTCCTGTGTAGAAAGATAGTCTTCCCCGTGCGTATCCCGTGTAAACACCACCCTTTTCCCCGACACTCTGGCCTCTTCCGCCTTTCTCTTTACGGCGGGGAGAATGTCCCGAGCCTCCCGGGTTCCCAGCGCTCCGAAAACAAAGTCGTTCTGCATGTCTACAACGACCAAAAGTTCCTTCACTTTGTTTTGCCTCCTCTCTATTATTCCATGCAAACTCATGAAAATTTATAACCGATCCTCCCCGCGGTTTTCGTCGAATTTTATCGATTCCGACATTCGATTTTATGCGCGGTTACGGAAAAATTATTTACCTTTCGAATTTATCTTTATACATGGCGATACACTTATTTATAATATCTACGGCCTCGTCGCGATGACAAATTTCCTTGACGGTCGTCTGTTTATGTTCGAGGGATTTATACACCTCGAAAAAATGCATCATTTCATCGAATACATGGGAGGGTAACTCGTGAATATCATAGTATCCGTTATACGTGGGATCGCCCAAGGGAATCGCGATTACTTTTTCGTCGAGAGAGCCTCCGTCGATCATTTTAATGACGCCGATAGGATAGCAGTTGACCAACGTCATAGGATAAATTGCCTCCGCACATAAAACCAAAACGTCCAAAGGATCTCCGTCCTCGGCAAGCGTACGGGGGATAAAACCGTAGTTTGCGGGATATACGGTGGAAGTATAAAGGACGCGGTCCAATTTCAAAAGCCCCGTTTCTTTGTCCAGCTCGTATTTTGCCTTACAGCCCTTGGGAATTTCAATCAGGGCCTCAAAATTTTTAGCGGATATGCGCTTTGGGGAAATATCGTGCCATATATTCATAAAAATCATTCTCCTTTACGTCGTTATTGTATCATACTTTCCGTTAATTCGCAAGGGTTCGCACAAAAATTCCTCAAAATAATTTTTTCAAATCTGTCATAACTTTCTGAAAGTCGCATAATCAGTTGTCTTTTCGGACAAAACGTGCTATAATGAACGAGTCTATATCGTCATTCGTTCGGAGGTATCATGCGAAAAGAAAAAGAGGTGGAACGGGAGGAAGGGCATCCGAGCCCTATAAAAGATTTTTTTAAGAGAAAGAATCCCGCGGAATTTTTTGTAGCTTTCATGGCGGTAAGTCTGATAATCTATCTCATCGCTTCCCTGATATGGGGCGGCAAGGTATTGTGCGGAATATTCTTCGCAGACGGGACCGACTTGTTTATGGATTTCTTTAATTCCGTTCGGGACGTTTCGCAGGGAACGGGCGTCTATACCGATCGTGGAGTCATTTATCCCCCCATGGCTAATCTCATCTTTCTGTTATGCCTTCGATTTATTCCCGAAGAATACGCGACTACGCCCTTCGACCAACGTCATAACTGGGTGAATTATCCCTCCGCTATCATTGCTTGCCTATTGTTTCTGTTCGTGTTTGCACTTCTGTTTTTCTTTCTCTGCGGAAACCGGATACGTTTTTCGGGAAAGAAAAAAACTCTCTTCTGTTTTTTTATTCTCCTCAACGTCCCCATGCTCTCTTTATTGGAAAGGGGAAATATCATTCTTTTGTCCACCTTGGCATCGGCAGCCTTTTTATTCTTTTATCAAAGCGAAAACAAACTTGCAAGGGAACTTTCCCTCGTCGCTCTCGCGTTTTCATTCTCGCTCAAATTATATCCCGCTGCTTTCGGCTGGCTGTTGATTGCGGACAAACGTTATAAAGAGGCTCTTCGCTGTGCACTGTACGGAATTTTACTGCTCCTTTTACCGTCCTTCTTTTTCGGAGGGCCTAAATGTCTCGTCTGGATGTTGGGAAATGTCGCCGACTTTTCCTCCGGTTCCGGCGCTTGGACGAGCATTGCAAAAACGCTGCATGTTCCCGAACAGTTATTAAAAATCCTTTTCATGGCTTTACTCGTCTTTGTCGTGGCAATGTTTGTCGCAGCCTCTTATCTTCAAAAAGAACGCTGGAAGGTCATCCTTTTTGCCTGTACGCTGTTCATGTGCGTCCCTTCCATTCATGCCACCTATGCTTGGGGAATTTTTCTCGTGCCGCTCATTTATCTCTGTAACGAAAAAAAGCAACTTAAAGGTATCGATTGGGCGTATTTCTCCTTCCTTATCCTCCCCTTTCTCTTTATTCCCGGAAATCCCGACCTTCATCATTTTTTAGGCAACGGAGCGGCGATTTCCGATATTTGTATTCTCCTTTCCACCGTTGCTCTGGGGATAATTTGTCTCGTCGATACGTTCAAGGCAATAAGCGGCAGGCGGAAATCGGGAGAAACGTTTTCAGGGCTTTCTGCTCAAAAATAGTTGAGGCGTTTTTACCGAGAACGGCCTCAAAATAATTACCAAAACCGCGTAACGGAGCTGCTTCCCCTTCGCCCGCAGACTGCAAGTCCACCCATTCCGATGAAACGATGAATATCAAAGCGATTTTCGAAAAAGACAACAGAAGACGATTGGGAGACGTTTGTCTGAACATCGGCGCGACCGCTTTGTTCAACATGGTTCTTCAATTCGCGCTATATCCGTACTTTCTCCGCTGTTTGGGCGAAGATGCGTATGGTGTAGCGCTTTCTCTGCTGTCCCTCGTAG
>CAKXBD010000138.1 GCA_934871445.1 uncultured bacterium
ATATAAAAAAGCACATGTGAGTCACTTCATATTAATTTACGGGTACGATTTGGAGCAAAATAAATTTTATATCAACGAACATCATTTTTTGAATAGTCCGAATTATCGAGAGCGAATAGAATCTATCGATATTCTCAACAGAGGCTATAAACATTTTTTGGATGGACTGATAAAGCAGGAAAATGAAGAAATTATTCTCGTATTGTCAAAAAAGAAAAACGGAAAAGGGGATTATCGGGAATATTATAGAAATTCTTTAAAAATGCGGGAAGAAGCGTTGCAAAAAAGCAAGAAAAATTTTATAGGTTGTATCAATTTCATTCAGTCTTGCCTGTATTCCGATGAAAAGCGGGAAGAATTTCAAGAGCAAATAATAGACTTTTTCGGGAAAATAAGGTGGTATAAAAATGTTCAGAGGAATATTTTAGCGCTTGTTTTTGAAAGTGAAAGTCTGAAAGAGATATTCGACCGCATTTACGAAAATTATGTCTTTATTTATGGAATGTTTGTTAAAATAAAAATTATCGGGCAATCGCAAGGGAAAAATACAAAAAAATTGGTGGATAGACTAGACGAATTGAAGTTATTAGAAGTGTCTGCACACGATCTTTTATCGAAGGCGGATAGATTATGAGTAAAATATTTTTGGATCTAAGATCCATATATAATCATAGAGCTGTTTGCCCCGACTATGAAGGGAGAGAAACACTTAAAAAATTAGGTATGGACAATTATCTCAAACCGAATACGCTCCATTTTGACCGCCGTATAAAAAAATCAGGGATAGAATGTATATTCAGAAAAGCTCAAAATGGACTTGACAATGTAGAATGTAATGCTCAGCTTTTAGACATAGAACCATTTCCGGTAAAGAAAATTACTATATCGGGTTTTTGTATTTGGGGGACCTTTCAAGAAGATTTTATTTTGAAAGGGTGCGATGGTTCGACGAGAAAAGCTGTCGCTTGCTTTTCTGACGTGATATGGCCTCTGGCGTTTAAGGAGCCTTATGCCATTGGAGAAGATAAAAAAATGTGTTTGGACAGAACGCAAATTTTGTGCGAGGTTGAATGGGACGGAAATCAAGGATACATATATTATTTTACAACGGAATTTCCTATTCCTAAATTAATAAAACAAATTCTTTTTCCCGATAACTGCTTTATGCATATCTTTGCAATTACTATAGAAAATTAAAAGGTTATCAAATTTATTCGCTATAAGAATGGAATTACGATAAAAATTTTTAGTGACGGAATTGACAAAAAGATAAAAATATGCTATATTTATGTTCGGTGATACACCTATTGATTTTCCGAGGTCCTTGTATAGATAAATTTTTTCGTCTTGAAAGTTAACTAGGCGCGACTTTTTGGAGAAAAGTATGAAAAAGTTTTTTGATGTCGCTTACGATTGTGGCGAAAAAAATAAGCTCGACGCATACCTGCCTGACGGAAAAGAGCATCCCATTATCATCTATTTTCACGGCGGTGGATTAGAAGCCGGAGACAAGGGCGATGAAAATTTTCGGGAAATCGGGCAGAGCTTTGCTGACAGCGGATATGGCTTTATATCGGTAAATTACCGTTTGTACGGCGACGGAGCCACTTTTCCGGATTATATCAATGACTGCGCTAAGGCAATAGCATACATAAAGCAAAACCTCTCACGCTTTTCGGGCAACGGACAAATCTTTGTCGCGGGACAGTCTGCCGGCGCTTGGATTGCCTTGATGCTTTGCCTCAATCCTCGTTATCTGAATGTTCTGAATTTTTCGCCTTTGGATATTTCCGGTTGGATTATCGACAGTGCTCAAACCACTTCCCACTTCAACGTTATTAAAAGAGAACGAGGTGAGAATCCTCTTTTACAGAGAATCGACGAATATGCCCCACTCTATTATGTCGATGAAAATACGCGTTTTACCCGTATGCTTTTAATGTTCTACCGAGAGGATATGCCTTGTCGTCCCGAACAAAATCGGCTTTTTGCCCGCGCCGTCTCCGCTTTTAATCAAAATGCGGATATTCGACTCATCGAGCTGCCCGGCGGGCATTGTCATGGTTCCTCTGTAAAGGATTCCGATGGACAATATCCCTTTGTCAAGGAAGTCTTGAAGTGGCTCGAACATAATTCTTGAAATAAAAGCCCTATATGAGCTTCTTCCAAAAATACTTGGAAGAAAGTTATTTTTTACTCTTTTAGCGGAAAATGAAAAATTATTAAAACTTACATCAAATACTTGACTTTTGTGTGCGATAGTATGTAATGCGCTGTGAGGTATAACTTATAAAAAGGATAGTAACTATTTTGTGTACCGGAATAAAGTTGTCATACCGCTGTCCCCGGCTGCTTGTGGAGTAAACGCCCTGAACGAGGGGAGGACGGTACCAAAAGCGATTCGATGAGCAAAAGCGAAAAAGGGACTTCGTCGCCGGACACGTCTATGAGAGGAGTTGTATCTTTACGGAGGGAGGCAGGAGACCACAGGAGGCCGAAAAAGTCGCCTGCAATTTGAAGCATATCATCCGCAAAGCGGTTTATGACGCTCTGCGAAACAAAATAAGGTCTGTTAGGAATATGCAAATGCAATAAAAGGCATGAGTCCGCGTCCGATGAACTCGGAAACGTTTAAGGCCGTCGGAAACTCCCGACGGTCGATTTTTATAAAATGAGCCCGCCCGAATTTTTATCGGGCGGGCTCAACGGCGTTATAATGTTCGTCAATCTTTGTTTTCGCGTTCTTTTTGCGCTTCTTCTTCCTTTTTGCGGGTGCGATAATCTTTGTATCCGGCGCGGTGATTATCGCCCTCGTCCCATTTCTTACCGCCTACGGCAATTACGGAAATCACCGCGGCCAGCGCGATAATTACCGCAATAATCGGCCAAATATAGCTCTTGGGAAGGGAAAGGGCAAAAATGACGCTGACTGCGGCGATGATAAGGAGCAGTGCGCCTAAAGAAATATCGGATTTTTTAAGGACACCTGTCTTTCTTGCTCCCAGACCGCGGAAAAGAAAGGCAATTCCCGCCGTTCCGCAGATGACGACGATAGCCCAATTAATATTGAAAAATCCGAATGTATCCGGCTTGATTACGGACAGGAGCCAAAGTACTGCCGCTGCCAGCCATGCCAGCGCGATGAGAAGTTTTGTAAAGAAATGTTTGCTCATATTTTCTCCTTTCGGGTGATAAACCGATTATGAAAACGGATAAAGTAAACCCGCCTTAGCTTAATATTATTTATCTCAAAAGTATAGACCTTAAAATTACAGCCTATCTTAAAATTACCGGAGCGGATACGGCGGTAATTTCCTCGCCTTCCGCCAGCACTACACTGTCCCCGTGCGCGAAGTTTTTGACAAATCCTCCGATGCGGAGCTTGAAATTTTCTTCCGATCCGCTCGCCGAGAGCGCCGTATAGACTCCGGGAAGGAGTTTTCCGCCCTTTTCCGCACGGTAAGTCTCGCCGCGGACGAGTATGAAATCCCCGGGCACGTGCGTGACGTTCATGCCATCGCCGTCCGCGATTGCGTCGTCTTCGCTGTATCTCACGCCCTTTACGATTTTAACTTTGTCCGCGTGTTTTTCTTCCGCTTCCGCGCGTTTTCTGATGATATTCAGGCGAAAGGACACCGCGACGAGCGCAATCAAAAAAATGATGGCCAGCCCGCAGACGACAAGGAGCGCAATATCCTTGCCGCTCATAGCGAGCAGGGCAGGTATCTTTGAAAAAACGAGTGCCGTAATTCCCATAAAATTCCCTCCTTATGGCTTTTCAGCCGAGAAAATACACGAGTAAGCCCACTGCGGCGATGAGGACCGCTCCGATCGCTACGGCCAAGGATACCCTGAACGGGGAGACGGGGGATTTTCCCGTCATTTTTCCGCTTCTGCCGTTTATGTAAAAGGAATAGGGCTTGTTTTTATAGCTGTAATTTCCGATATACATCGGCAGCAGCATATATTTATAGGTGACATTGGCATAGGAAGTCCTGACGTCCAGATACTGCACGGTATCGTGAGAATATTGTGACAGGATTCCGCTCCTGACATTGTTTTCCGCGATTCTCTGTGCGTCTGTCCAGCAAATTTCCCCGTTTCTCGAATAGAGAAGAGCAGAAAAACCATACAGAAAATCCTCCTGATAGGCGACGCAGCCGTGATAGTCATAGTGCATGAGTTTGCTCATGACTCGCGGCGGGACGGCGTCCGTAGCATTCACTGCAATATCGTCAAAAAACTCCCGATAGTTTCCGGAGACAGAAAAATATCTCGTACGCCGTTCACGTACGCTCTTTCCGTTTCGTCTGACGGTTACGTAATAATATTCGCCCAATCTTCCCGAATAAGAGGAATATGTATCCGCGTCGAACGTGAAGGCGGGTAAATATACACCGCTGATCGTTTCGGGACGAAAATAAGCCTTGAAGTCTTTAGGGGCGAACCATTTTTTCTTTGCCCATACCGAAACGATTTTCGTTGCGTCGTCCTTATCGATTTTGAAGGGAAGAAGCGCGTTCGGGCGGAGCGTATCGATCTCCTCCCGTTCGACGACCGAAGGAGAACCGCAGAAAGGGCAGACATGAGCAATTTCCCGTCTGTCTAAAACTTCCTCGGCGTTGCAGTTGGAACAGTGATAGATGTGCGTTTCGTTCTGCCAATTGCCGTTTTGCCCTACGAGGGAGGAAAAAGCAATTTCTTCTCCCGCCCGCGTAAGAATTTCCTTTTCCGTCCCGCAGCTGGGACATTTGAGTTTTCCGGTTTCGGGATCAAATTCGAGGTTATCCCCGCAGCCCGGACATTTTTCACCGCTGACCGCTGTCCGTTCCCGTTCGGAATCGAAAAAAGCGGTCTTTGTCGATTCTACCTCCATAAAAATCACCTCGATGCTTCTTTACATTTTTCGTTATTTTTTCTCGCGATACTGTGCCGTTTTGCAATTATTTCAATTTTTGTCCGCATTCGGGGCAGAACTTTGTATTTCCCGAAAGTTTTGCTCCGCACTTCGGGCATACCGACTGCGTGGGGGTACCGCATTCGGGACAAAATTTCGCGCCGGGAGTGAGTTTCGCGCCGCATTTTGCACAAATTCCGCCGCCTGCGGCTTCGTCCATGCGCGCGCCGCAATGCGTGCAGAATTTTGAATCGGCGGGTACCTGTGTACCACATTTCGGACATGCCTTCGTCGCGGAGGCAGGTTTTCCCATATTGCTCATCGCGTTCATCATTTGCATGCCCATGCCGAGCCCCAGTCCCGCACCCATTGTACTGCCGGCCATGCCGGGATTTTTGGCCGCGTTTTTCAACGCTTCCGCCTGCGCGAGCTGCGTATAGACGTCTACGTTCTTGCGCATCATTCCGAGCCGCGCATTTTCGTCCATGGCCTTTTCGAGCTCTGCGGGCAGAGATACGTTTTCAAAGTTGAAGTCGGAGAGTTCCAGTCCCAGCTCGTCGAAACGTTTTTCGAGCGTCTTTTGTACCTC
>CAKXBD010000139.1 GCA_934871445.1 uncultured bacterium
CCGCAAGAGAGACGATTCAATGCGTCTATGCGGAATCTTTTTCCGATTACAGAATGCCCCCCGAACTTAAAGAAGAATGTGCGGTAAAGTTGACAGGAAAGGTCGTCGCGGGAGAAACGAAGGACGGCGGCAAACGCTATGAAATTCAGATTCACGGCATCGATATTTTATCTCACCCCGCGGAAATTCCGCCCGTGGTCATCACGAAAAAACAACTGCAGTGCGATTTGAACACCGATTTGGACTATCGGCCCGTCACGTTGAGAAATCCCAAGGAAAGGGCGGTCTTTAAGTTCCAAGAGGGAATACAGCGCGGTTTCCGCGAATATCTCATGTCCCAAGGATTTACTGAAATTCATACTCCGAAAATCAATTTTGCGGGCGCGGAAGGCGGCGCAAATCTTTTCGGACTCGACTATTTTGGAAAAAAGGTATATCTTGCGCAGTCTCCTCAGCTTTATAAACAGGCTTTGGTCGCCGTATATGAGCGCGTATTTGAAATTGCGCCCGTATTCCGCGCGGAGCATCACGATACCAGCCGCCATCTCAACGAATATATTTCCATGGATTTTGAAATGGGCTTTATCGACGGCTTCGAGGATATCATGAACATGGAGACGGGCCTTCTCAAATATATCATGAATCTTCTGAAAACGGAATATAAAAACGAAGTGGAGCTTCTCCGTGCAGATATTCCCGAAATTACAGAGATTCCCGTCATCAAGTTCATGGAAGCGAAAGAAATCCTCATGAAGAAATTCAAGTATAAGCCTTCGGATATGAAGGATTTCGATCCCGAGGAAGAACAGCTTCTCGGAAAATATGCGAAAAAACAGTTCAATTCCGATTTTATTTTCGTCACGCATTACCCTTCCAGAAAACGTCCTTTCTATACGATGGACGCCCCCGAAGATCCCGAATACACGCTGTCTTTCGATTTGCTTTTCCGCGGTATGGAAATTACTTCGGGCGGTCAGCGCGTACACGATTATTTTGCTCAGGTGGAAAAAATGAAGCGTTTGGGCATGAATCCCGACGAGTTCGATACCTATCTCATGCTCCATAAATACGGAGCGCCTCCGCACGGCGGATTGGGTTTGGGACTGGAACGACTCACGATGCATCTCCTCGGTTTCAAGAACGTACGAGAAGCGGCGATGTTCCCGAGAGATATCAACAGGGTGACGCCATGAAAAAAGTGATCAGCGTGGGTGATCTCTGCTGCGAGCGCTGTGCGAATCGGCTCGCCTGTAAGCTAGAATTGTGCGAGGGTGTCGTAAAAGCCAAGGCGAATTATAAAAAGAACACCATTTACGTGGAAGTTTTGAGCACGACTCCCGACAGCGAATTGAAAAAAGCCGTACAGTCCGCGGGCTTTGAAGTTCTTTCGATAGAGCAGAGAAAGGGACTTTTTGCGTGATTTTATCCGATAATACGGAAAAATCTGTCTGTTTTGCTTTACAAATCCCTAAAAAAGGGATATAATTAGAAAAATTCATAATTTATAGAAGCGTTTTAAGAGGGACAACGCTTCCGAGGTGCCGCTGCACAGAGAAATTCCGTTTGGCTGAGAGGAAAAAGGCGGTTTCGGGAGTTATCGCCCTTTGAGCTTGCCCGACCAAATTTTTCCGAGCTTTGAAAGAAAAAATTCCGTTTTGGAAAGGAAAAAATTTTCTAAGGAAGATAAAAGCTGTTTTTTCGGAAAAAAAGTAATCGTGCACGGTTTCGCCCGCCGTTATCCGGGGCGGCAAATGTCAGTTTGTTTTGGTGGGGTCGTGTTTTGTCCAAAACACGGCCTTTCTTTTTTGAGAAAATTACGATAAACATGAAGGACGAGGAGAAAACGTTATGTCGATGTACAAGAAAGTAGATACCTCATTAAACTTTGTCGAGCGCGAAAAGCAGGTGGTGGACTACTGGAACGAAAACCATATCTTTGAAGACAGCGTGAAGATGAACGAAGGGAAAGAGGAATTTTCCTTCTATGACGGCCCGCCCACGGCGAACGGAAAGCCGCATATCGGACACATTCTCACGCGCGTCATGAAGGATATCGTTCCCCGCTATCAGACCATGAAGGGAAAACATGTTTTAAGAAAGGCGGGCTGGGATACGCACGGGCTTCCCGTGGAATTGGAAGTGGAAAAGAAGCTCGGTTTCGACCACAAGACGGAAATCGAGGCGTATGGCATAGAACCGTTTATAAAAGAATGTAAAAAATCCGTCTGGCAATATACCAGCGAATGGAAACGGATGTCCGACCGCGTAGGATATTGGTGCGACATGGACAATCCGTACGTGACCTATCACGACGACTACATCGAATCGGAATGGTGGGCACTCAAAAAAATCCATGAAAAGGGGCTCCTTTATAAGGGACACAAAATCGTTCCCTATTGCCCGCGCTGCGGAACGGCGCTTTCTTCGCACGAGGTCGCGCAAGGCTATAAGGACGTCAAGCAGGTCACGGCTTTTGTAAAATTTAAGGTGAAAGGAGACGAAAACAGATATATCCTCGCATGGACGACCACGCCTTGGACGCTTCCTTCCAACGTCGCGCTCTGCATGAATCCCGACGCCGATTACGTCGAAATTGAGAGCGAGGAGACGGGAGAAAAATATATTCTGGCGGAAGCGCTCGTCCCCGCGGTGTTCGGAGAGGAAAAATATACCGTTCTCTCCAAAAAGAAGGGGAAGGAATACGAGTATACCGAATACGAGCCTTTATATCCTTACGGCAAGGAAAAATTCGCTTTCCGCGAAAAGGCGTATTACGTCACCTGCGACGATTACGTTACGCTCTCTGACGGTACGGGCGTCGTCCACACCGCGACCGCTTTCGGCGAGGACGACTATCGCGTCGGGCGGAAGTATAATCTTCCCGTCGTACAGCTCATCGACGAAGAGGGAAAGTTCCCGTCGGGCTGCGATTTTCTCACAGGAATGGCCGCGCAGGCCGCCGACCCGCTGGTAATCAAGGACCTCAAAACCCGCGGACTGCTCCTCAAAACGCAGGAAATCGTGCATAGCTATCCTTTCTGCTGGCGCTGCGATACGCCGCTCATTTATTACGCCCGTTCGAGCTGGTTTATCAAAGTGACGGCCGTCAAGGACCGCCTGATCGCCGCAAACCGTTCCGTGAACTGGATGCCCGATACAATTAAGGAAGGCCGCATGGGCAATTTCCTCGAAAACGTCATCGATTGGGGGCTTTCCCGCGACCGCTACTGGGGAACGCCTCTGCCCGTTTGGATCTGCCCCGATTGCGGCGAAATCGAAGTCATAGGCTCCAAAGCGGAATTGAAAGAAAGATGCGGGATTAAAGGGGATATAGAACTTCATCGTCCGTACCTCGATAACCTTACCTGCACTTGTAAAAAGTGCGGGGGGAAAATGTCGCGCACGCCCGAGGTAATCGACTGCTGGTTCGATTCGGGTTCCATGCCGTTCGCGCAGTATCACTATCCGTTTGAAAACAAGGAGATCTTCGACGAGACCTTCCCCGCCGACTTTATTTCCGAAGCGGTCGATCAAACGCGGGGCTGGTTCTATACTCTGCTCGTCATTTCTACGATTCTTTTCGACAAGGCTCCCTTCAAAAATTGTATCGTGCTCGGCCACGTCAACGACAAAAACGGCGTCAAGATGTCCAAGCACAAGGGGAATGTCGTCGATCCGTGGTCGGTGCTCGACAAGCAGGGTGCGGACGCTGTCCGCTGGTATTTTTATACTTCTTCGGCGCCGTGGCTTCCGTCGAGATTTTATCCCGAAGCCGTCTCCGAAGCGCAGAGAAAGTATATGGGAACCCTTTGGAATACCTACGCCTTTTTCTGCCTGTATGCGGACATCGACGGTTATGATCCCTCAAAATACGATTTGAAGAAATGCCGCCTCTCGTTGATGGATAAATGGATTCTCTCCAAGCTCAATACGCTCGTGGAGACGGTGGATAAATATTTGGCGGTGTATAATATCACGGACAGCGCCCGCGCGTTGCAGGATTTCTCGGATATTCTTTCCAATTGGTATGTGCGTCGCGGTCGCGAACGCTATTGGGGCAGCGAAATGACGGACGACAAGGCGGCCGCTTATACGACGCTGTGGAACGTCCTCGTCACGTTCGCAAAGCTCACTGCGCCTTATACGCCGTTCATCGCAGAGGAGATGTATCTCAATCTTGTTCCGAATTTCTTTTCGGGCGCGCCCAAGTCGGTGCACATGTGCGCCTTCCCCGTCTGCGATAAATCTTTCGTGGACGAAAGCCTCGAAAAAGGCATGGACAGCGTCCTCGATATCGTCAATCTCGGCAGGGCCGCGCGCAACGCCGGTAATGTGAAAAACCGTCAGCCACTTTCCGAAATGTACGTCGTTACGGCGAAAGATTTGGGCTTGGACGAGGGACTGAAAGCGATTGCTTTGGACGAACTCAATATCAAGCGCTATAAGACGGCGGAGGACGCAGACGAATTCATCTCTTATAAGCTCAAACCTCAGTTAAAGACGCTCGGTCCCAAATACGGAAAAAAACTGGGATTCATCAGTAAATTCCTTGCGGAATGCGACGCGAAAGAGGTCGTGGAGGCCGTTCAGGGCGGGGGCGAATACGTTCTGCCCTCGGATCGGGAGATCGTCCTTAAAGAGGAAGATTTGCAGATTTTCACCGAGAGTAAGGCCGGATTTATCTCCGCCAGCGACAAGGGAATCACGGTAGCTTTGAATACCGAACTGACCGAAGAACTCATCGCGGAAGGGATAGAACGGGAGCTCGTTTCCAAGGTTCAGACGCTGAGAAAGGAAGCGGGTTTTGAGGTTACCGACAGAATCAGGATTTTCTATCGCGCGAAAGGCCGCGCAGGGGAGGCATTAAAAAAAGCTGCGTTCGCTTCGGACGTATTGGCCGTGAGCGTGGAGGAAGGCTCGGCGGACGGTTATTCCAAGGAAGTGGATATCAACGGCGAGAAAGTGACGCTCACGCTCGTAAAGAACTGATGAAAAAGGAGCCGAAAAGGCTCTTTTTTCCTTCTTAGAGGCGGACGGAAAAATTTTGGCGATTTTTCCCTTTTTAGTTTTGTTTTCGTGGGCAAAACACTTTACAAAAGAATGGTTTTCCGATATAATAAAAAGGTCAGAATGTCGGATTATGTCTTTTTTCGGTCCGGACTTCGACGCAGGCAACGACGGCGAACATGCCGCACAGGGAATTTATGAAAATAGCACAGAATTGGACGGATTATTCGATTATCGCCACGGGCGACGGTTATAAACTCGAACGCTGGAAGGACGTATATCTCCTTCGTCCCGACCCACAGGTTATTTGGTCGGCCCGTGCGGATCTGTTCTCCTATCCCGAGCTCAACGCCTTTTATAAGCGCAGCGAAAGCGGCGGCGGAGGCTGGAAATATTTAAAACCCATGCCCGCCGAATGGGAAATTTCCTATGAGAAGCTGGGACTCAGATTCAAAGTTAAGCCCATGGGGT
>CAKXBD010000140.1 GCA_934871445.1 uncultured bacterium
CATTACTGTCAGGCCGGAGGGATTTCTCACGAGGATTCTGATTGATGCGGTAATTTTTGCCGTCATGCTGATTCAAAACGTCCCTACTCACATGTGGTATTCATCCATTACGAACAAGATGCTCCGAAATACCACGGCGGGAATAAAAGACAGTGTGGTGCGTAAATTGCAGCGTCTTTCCATTACTTACCATAAAGAAATGGAAAGCGGTAAAATTCAGTCGAAATTCCTAAGGGATATCGACTGCGTGGACATGTATTACCGGAACGTCGTTCAGGTCGTCATTCCGAATCTTATCGGCGCCGTGGTTTCAGTGGGAATTTCCTTGGGAAAAAGTCCGATCGTCACGCTGTTTTTCGTTGCGATTATTCCCTTGAATGTTTTGAATGCTATGGTATTCCGCAAAAAAATGCGCGTCACCAATTCCGCTTTTCGTTTGGAAAACGAAAAAATGTCTGCAAAGCTTACAACGATGTTGCAGATGTTGACGCTTACCAAAGCGCACGGCCTCGAAACCGTGGAAACTGTGGAAATGCAGCACCGTATCGATTCCGTAAAACATGCCGGCTTAAAATTAGATAAAACAAATGCTTATTTCGGTTCGATTACTTGGGTTATCAGTAACTTGCTCAGCGGGGTATGTCTGTTTTTCTGCGTTTTTCTCGCGATTAAAAATATTATTTCTCCAGGGGAAGTGGTTCTCTTCCAATCCTTGTTCGCTTCCATAAACGGTTCCGTGCTGACGCTCATCAATGCCTATCCTTCCCTGATGTCGGGAAAAGAAGCCGTTTCTTCTCTTTCCGAGCTTATGCGAGCGGAGGATATGGAGGGAACGGGCGGCGATAAAATATTGCCCGCTATCGAAGGTCGAGTGGATTTCGACAACGTATCCTATCATTATCCCGACGGCGATAAAAAAGTCGTAAAAGATTTTGATTTGCACGTTTCGCCGGGTGAATGTATCGCCATCGTAGGTTCTTCGGGCTCGGGAAAAAGTACGATCATCAATCTGCTCATCGGATTATTGGAACCGACGGAAGGAGATATTCTTATTGACGGGATTCCGTTAAATGAAATGTCCAGACCGACCTATCGACATTTTATTTCCGTCGTTCCGCAAAACAGTATTTTGTTTTCGGGGAGTATCCGCGAAAATATCACTTACGGGCTATCTTCTTATACCGAGGAGGAATTGAATAAAGCCGTAGAAGATGCGGACATTCCCGAATTCCTCCCTTCGCTGCCCGACGGATTGGATACACAGGTCGGCGAACACGGCGACAAGCTCTCCGGCGGACAGAAGCAGAGAATTTGTATAGCCCGCGCTTTGATCCGAAATCCGCGTATCCTCATTATGGACGAAGCGACTTCCGCGCTCGATAATGTCGCCGAATATCACGTTCAAAAGGCTGTAAATCGATTGGTAAAGGCCCGTACGACGTTTATCGTCGCTCACAGACTTTCGACGATTCGAAATGCTGACAGAATTGTTGTAATGGAGGACGGATGCGCCGTCGAAATCGGAAACTACGATGAACTCATGAAAAAAGGCGGAAAATTCTGCGAATTGGAACGTCTCAGCCGCATCCGTGAAGAAATTACTTCCGAAAACTAATTATTCCCGTAAAATCGCACGAAAATCTATAAAAAGCTCTAAAACGTCTCAAAAGCTCGCTTTTCGAGGCGTTTTTTTCATGAAGACAAAGAGATTGTACGAAAGCGGCGAAAATCTAACTATTATGTCATACATAATAGTTATGTCTGACATAATAACTCGAAAACGGGGGACTTGCTCTTAAAATTATGTCTGAAATAGTAATTATGTGTGATATAGTACAGTGACAGACACAATAATTATGTCTGACGTAATATAAAATTGGGTGATATAATTTGTTGACAAAGAAAGGGGGATATATTAAAATAGAAACGTTACGTAAAAAGAGAGGACAAAACGGAAAATGGATTTTCTGTTGACATTAACTTCGGTCGGTATATTGTTGTTATATGCGGTACCCGGATTTATTTTATCCAAGGCGAAAGCTGTCAAAACAGACTCGTTGCCAGCTTTTTCAAAAGTATTGATGTACGTATGTCAACCCTGTCTTACGTTGTATACGTTTAACGACGCGCATTATACTTCGAAGCTGTTCGGACAGCTTTTATGGTTTTTTTTGGCGATTACGGTAGTACAACTCATATCCATCGGGATTTTTTATTTGATTTTCCGAAAAAAACAGGAAGATGTCCGATATAGGATTTACACGATAGCAAGCACCTTCGGAAATTGTGCCTTTTTCGGTGTTCCTATTTTACAGGCGGTGTTGCCGGATACCGATGCCGTTGTGTTTACGAATATGTATTTTGCTTCCATGAGCCTTTTAGGCTGGACGGTCGCTTCCGCCGTGATTGCACATGACAGGAAATATATGTCGATAAAAAAGATTGCGCTTAATCCCGCGGTCTTGATCATGGCGGTAGCTCTACCCTTATTTATTTTAGATATAAAAATGCCTTCCGAGTTATATAACGCGGTGTCTATTGTCGGAAAAATGACTACGCCTTTATGTATGATTATCCTTGGCGTAAGGCTTGGCAGTATGCAGTTTAAGACGGTTTTTTCGGGGGGAATGCAGTATCTTATCGTTTTGGTCAAACAGATGATTTTTCCGCTTATCGCCCTCGGAGCGGCATATATTTTTCCGTTCGAGGAATATGTCCGCCAGACGATTTTTATTTTAGCCTGCTGTCCCGTCGCTAGCGTCGTTCTGAATTTTGCCGAGCTGTTGGGCGAGGGGCAGGAGGAAGGCGCAAATATGGTGCTTTTAGGAACAATAATGTGTATTATTACCATGCCTGTAATGCTCTTGATTTTGTAAAGCGTATGGTTGTCGAAAACAGTTGGTTTATCAGAAATAAAAGGGATATATAAAAAATCGACATGCTGAAAGTAAAGACACTTGTGTATACAAAAATAAAAGGGGATAATTGAAAACATTTGCAGGACAAAGATAAAAAGTTGTTTACATATCAAAAAACAGGCTTTCCTCCAAAAGGGGAAAGCCTGTTTTGATTGGATTTCGGGAAAGGTTCAGCTCGCCAAAACTTCCTGCCACATTTTATTTGCCCGATTGTTTGCGTCCGTATCGAAATATTTCATGGCTACGCAACGTTCCATTGTCTCCTCGTCGGGATATTGGGCGAATAACTGACGTGTCAACTGTTCCTCGGGCGCAGAAATCACCGCTTCACCGTCTACGGTATCTCCGAAGAAATAGCTCAAATCATAGGGGACGGCTGTCGTATCGCCTTCTTCCGCTTCATAGGTGTCTTTGAGATAATCGAATACCTCTTGTCCGCCGATACAGCTGGTATAGCCGATACAATACATG
The DNA here is from genome assembly GCA_934871445.1 of uncultured bacterium. Taxonomy (GTDB): domain Bacteria; phylum Bacillota; class Clostridia; order Christensenellales; family Borkfalkiaceae; genus Scatosoma. The sequence continues at coordinate 3,390 of CAKXBD010000140.1, forward strand.
TTTCTGACGGCGTTTTTCGGCATGGAAAGAAAGTTGATAAATGCGGTCGCGGCCTCTACGTTGGCGCCTTTCGGCATTACCCAACCGTCGAACCAAAGGTTGGAAACGGTATCGGGGATACAGTAACCGAGAAGTACGCCGCTTTCATCTTCGGCTTCATTAATCGCGTAGACTGCATCGCCGCTCCATTGATAATTGATGGTGATTCTGCCGGAAATCATGTCGTCTTTTCCGCTGTCTGTCTCAAAGCCCAGAATATTCTTTTTCATTTGAATCAAAAGTTCCTGAACGGCAGTCATCGTCGTTTCTGAGGTATCGTTCATGAGCTCGGACAACTGTTTTTGATATTCGGTCAAGTCAATTTCGCCGTTATCGAGTTCCGTTTTCAAGGCTTTGATATCGTTTTCGTAATACATTCCGAGCCCTGCAAAATAACTGTCTCTGACATTGTCTTTTGCCGTGATTTTTTTATTATATTTCTGATTGGTAAAAACGTTCCAGGTTTTGACATCGTTTTCGTCCACCAGCTCGGGATTGAACACGAAGCCTGTCGTTCCCCACATGTAACCTGCGGCGTATTTTGACCATACTTTACCGTTGATTTCATTGGAATCGAAGGTACCCTTGATGAAAGGGGAGACGTTTTTCGCATAGTAATTGGTCTCGACGGAAGTATCGTAAAAGCTGTCGGGCAGTTCTTCCAATTTATCTTCTGCCGCGAGCTTCATAATCATATATTCCGACGGGCAGATAAGGTCAAATTTGTCGCCCGTTTCCATTTGATTGTATAAAGTCTCATTGTCCTGTACACGAATGTATTCCACGCGGATTTCCTTACCCGTAGTTTCTTTATACCATTCTTCAAAATCTTCATACAGTGCTTGATTGTTTTCGTCGATACTGCTGTCGCCGCCCTCATCGATATAATCTGCCCAATTGGCAACTTTGAGGACGGGGCGGTTATCGCAAGCGGTCAATGCGACGAAGGACGAGGAGAGAAGGGTGGCCGCAAGCACGGCGGAAATCATTTTTTTCATTGTTTTTTACTCCTTGATTTTTTATAAGTTACGATATTGGCAGATATTACTGCTATGAGAATAATAACAAATACGATAGCTGTAAAAGCCCAGTAAGAAGATTTAATTTTGTTTACGTTTTGGCCTTTTGTCAGTCCGTAGATATGCGTGCTGATGGTTTCAAAAGTATTGGGTTTTGTGTAAGCGGCGATGACGTAATCGTCCAAAGACAGCGTGACCGCGAGAAGGAAGCCTGAAATGATTCCCGGAAGAATTTGCGGAATGACGACGGAAAAGAGCGCTTTTGTCGGCGTAGCTCCGAGGTCGAGAGCGGCTTCGTATAAATTGTTATCCATTTGTTTCAGTTTGGGCATTACGGATAAGACGACGAAGGGGGTACACAGAACCATTTGTCCCAAAACGAGGGGCAGGAAAGTGTTTTTATCGATATGCAAAGCGACGACGAGGAGGAGGAAGGACATAGCCGTAACGACTTCCGCGTTTATAATGGGAATCTGATTGACGGCGGACAATGTCGAGCGTATTCGTTTTTTGGAATAAAAAATTCCGATGGCGCCGATGGTTCCGAACAACGTGGACAGCGTCGCTACGATTCCCGCGAGCAAAAGCGTTTGCAGGACAATGGGGAGAGGCTCATGGTCAAAGCTGAAAAAGTATTTGTAATGTTCGAGACTGAACCCTTTCCAGCTGGTAATTCTTTCCGTTTCGTTAAAGCTGTAAACGGTCAGCAGAAGAATAGGAGCGTAAATAAAGAGGACGATAAGCCCTACAAACAGCCATTTTAAGCAACTTTTAAGTTTTACCATAACGAAGTCCCCCTTGTGCCGGATTCCGATTCGGTATTAAATCCGCCCGTGAGCCAAGTAATGACAAACATGAGAAGCAATAAAATCAAAGCCGTCACAGAGCCGTTGTTCCACAAACTGTTTTTGAATGCGTTTTCGATAAACGTGCCGATGATGGTAACGTTGCTGTAAGTCAGCCAGTTGGAAAC
>CAKXBD010000141.1 GCA_934871445.1 uncultured bacterium
AAAACAACGGTTTGTCGTAATAGGGAAGATCGGGACAGACGATTTCCGTCATACGACTCAGGCGTTTGGAAATATGCTCCGCGGCCCCTTTAATACCGCCGATCCCCTCGCCGGTCACGGAGAGAGGATTGGCCGCAAACCCCATCGTACTCTTATCTCGATAATATTTTTCAAAAAATTTATCCACGCTCTCGCAAAGCTCGTCCAATCCGTACTTTACGATTTCGTTAATTTCTCGAACGGAATAGGCCGCACCGCTGCCGTCTGTCCACATCAGATCTTTGGAGACAGTGCCGCCCGAAACATTGGCCGAAGAAAGAATCTCCTCCGCTGTTTCATAATCTACCCCCAATCCCTGCATCAAGGCGACGAGAATATATCCGAGTCCGCAGTCAAAAGATTCCTCATGCACAATCCCATTTCCGTACACGACCGAAACAGAGCTGGAAAGGAATCCTACATCGATCAGAAATGCATAACCTTCGCGCATTTTTTCGGAAAGCAGATAATCCGCTTCGGACAACGTCTGAGGAATAAACTGCACATTTTCAAACCCGAGTTCTTTCAGAACCGAATCCGCCGCGCCATAAAATTCATCGGATACAAAATAATAGCATAGCGCGCCCTTCAACGAAGCAGTGGGAATTCCGTAAAGCTCTGACGCATTAAAATATTTTCGATTATCGCCCAAGGCAAAATACATATCCGAACGGCGGATATAATGCCCCGGAGCCAATAGCTCGTTAAGTCCGCTCTCATAGAGCGCGTCTATTTCCTGAGCGGAAATTTTCCGCTTAGAGGGAAAAGAAATCGTATGTCCTTTGGTATATACCTTCGTAAAAGCCGCAGGGACCCCCACGTATATTTCCTTAATCGTCCCTTCGTAGTTTTGGCTTACGGAGGTGACGGCGGAAATGACTGCATTGCGGAAAGACGCCGCATCTAAAAAACCGTCCGAAGAATACCCCTCGTATTTTTCGCTTCTGCTGCCGCGGAATACGAACGTTCCGTTAACGCCTTTCGCACCGATGAGGAAGGTGATTTCGTACGAACGTATATCCAAAACAGCGACGCTTTCGTTACTCATAATTTTCTTCTGCTCCGTAAAACGTTACTGTGAAAAAATATATTTTCTCTATTATACACTATTTATAAAGCGATGTCAACGGATTGAAGGAAAAAACGCAAAAAAACGCGGCCTTAGCCGCGCTTTACGAGGGAGCATGTACGTTTTTAATTGTTTTTCGAATAAAAGACCCTCACATTTCCGGGGTTTACGGCGTCGTCAGTCACCTCAATCCTGCCCCCCAGTCTCTCCGTATCCTCCAAAGAGAGATAAAATTCCGCAAATTTTTCCGCTTTAACGACCGTCAGGGTTCCGGGATTGCGAATATATGCCTTGACACCCTCCCGCATTGTAAGACAAAAACTCGTATCCTCCGCAGAGGTCGTCGGACGCATGACCTCGACAGAAACGACGTTGCTTCTCGCCCCGCCCAAAATTCCCGAAGCTGCTTCAAAAACAGTCAAAAGCAGCGGAATACACTCGTCGCCGCCGAGAATTTCTCCGCGTTTTCCCGAAGCTGAAAGTCCCTTGACAATGATATTATCCGCTCCGTCCGAACGATTGGAAGCATCGCCGCGAATCCCCAAGACCGTTCCGTCCGCGCCGAGAATATAATATTCACCGTCATTTTCTACGGCAAACACTTCCGTATCCTCCGAAGCAGAAATCACCAGACGATTTGGATATGCCTTTTTGAAAGAGGTCATGCGAAAATAGGGAAATTGCGCGAAGTCCTCTTCCGCGTCATTTTCTTTGACGGAGAAAATGCTTTCGTCTTCATAGCGTTTCAAAAGGAGCTTTTGAAGCTCGTCCGCCTCCGCCTTTGCCGCCTCCGAAACGAGGGAGACGTCCAAGGTGACGGCGTTCACCCGATAGACCGTGGAGATGCCGAGTACGACGGCCGCAACGAAAATCACCGCCGTCAATATAATTGCAATTACATTTCTCTTGTGCATTTTATTTTCCTTTTCCGCCCTTTCCCCATACGGGCGGGAAAGGACTACACGCGCACCCGACGGATTCGAGCGCCGAGCTTTTTCAATTTATATTCAAAATCCGCATAGCCTCTGTCGACGTGTGATAAATCGGCTACGGAGCTTTCCCCCTCCGCTTTCAAGGCCGCAATCACCAAAGCCGCCCCGCCTCGGAGGTCGCCCGCCGTCACGCAGGCGCCGTGCAATTTTTCCACTCCCCGAATGACCGCGTTTCTACCGCGGACGGTAATATCCGCCCCCATGCGTTTGAGTTCGCCCGCGTATTTATACCGCGTTTCGAAGAGATTTTCCACGACCAGCGTGGTACCCGACGCCGTACAGGCGAGCGCGGAAAACTGCGCCTGCAAATCGGTGGGAAAACCGGGAAAGGGCGTCGTTTCTATCAGCTCTGCGGCGCGAAGGCGTCCGTTGCTCTTCAAAGTTATTTTATCATTTTTTATATGTATTTTGCAACCGTTTTCGCGCAATTTGTGCAAAAGTGCCGCAATATTTTCCTGAGGGACTCCCTCCATCTCGATTTCTCCGCCGCAGGACGCCGCCGCAATCAAAAAAGTTCCGGCTTCTATTCTGTCCTTGATCGGAGTGTATTCCACGCCGCGCAGTTTTTCGACACCTTCCACGACCACCGTACTCCCGCCGGCTCCGCTTATTTTTCCGCCCATTTTATTGAGAAAATTTTGTAGATCCACGATTTCCGGTTCCTTGGCCGCGTTTCGTATGACCGTGGTTCCTTCTGCCTTGACCGCGGCGAGAATAATGTTTTCCGTAGCGCCCACGCTCGGAAAATCCAAAAGGATATCCGCCCCCGTTAGCTTATCGCAGCTGCATGATATGTAACCGTTGTCCTCCTCGATTTTTACGTCTAGCCTTTTGAGCCCCGAAAGATGCAGGTCTATGGGTCTGAGACCTATATCGCAGCCGCCGGGATAGGAGATTTTCGCGCGGTGGAAGCGAGTGAGCACGGAGCCGAGCATAAAAACGGAAGAACGCAGTTCCTTTGTAAGCCTCGCGGGGATTTCGTGGGAAACTGCGTTCGCGCTATCGATAATTACACTGTCGGTCGTCCGGCGTATCTCACAGCCGAGTTCGCTTAGTATGTGCAACATATTTTCCACGTCCGAGATGGCGGGCACATCTCGTATTATCACTTGTTCATCGGTTAAAACAGATGCGGCGAGGAGCGGCAGGACGGAATTTTTCGCAGACTGGATTTCCGCTCTGCCGTAAAGTTTTCCGCCGCCCTCTATGATAAATTTATCCATACAATATAACTCCTTATGTTCCATTGTATGAATTATCGCCGCCGTTTGTTAACCCTTTCTATTCCCTTACGGGCCATGGCATTTTTTCTCGAAATTCCATACAAAATTCCCATGGACGCCATCGTGATGATGAGCGACGTATTTCCCGAACTTACGAGCGGAAGCGGAAGTCCCGTCGGCGGTATCGTTCCGCTGACGACGAGCGCGTTTATTACCGTCTGTATACCGTACACGAGCGTAATTCCCGAAGCCAACAGAAAGGAAAAGAAATCGTCCGCTTCCGCCGCTGTCTTGATTCCCTTATAGATGAGTACTCCGCAGATGAGAAACAGGATAAAAATTCCCACAAAGCCGAATTCTTCTCCGATAATAGACAGGATAAAATCGCTTTCCGCGAAAGGCAGAAAGCGGTATTTCTGCCGCGAACGAAAAAGTCCCGTGCCGAACCAGCCGCCGTTTCCCAGCGCATACAGAGACTGAATGAGCTGATACCCTTCATTTTTCGGAGACGCCCACGGGTCGATAAAGGCGCTCAGCCGCAGGAGCCGATACGGCTCCATGATGATGAGCACGGGAACCGCGACGAGCGCGGGCACGAGGATAACGAGGAAATATCTGAGCTTCATTCCCCCGAGAAAAATCATCGCGAGCATCAAAAGTCCCACGCACATGGTGACCGACATATTCGGTTCGAGAATAATGAGCACGCAGATTGCGCCGCCCGCGGCTAAAACGGGAAGCATGCCCTTGAAGGTGCGCATAGCTTGCATGTGCTCGGACATATACGCCGAAGCGAAAATGACAAACCCGTATTTCGCGAGCTCGGAAGGCTGAATCGTGACGCTTCCGAAACCGATCCAGCGCGTCGCTCCGTAATTGCTTTTTCCGATTCCCGGTACAAATACGAGTGCTAAAAGCACCATGGGAACAATCAGAGCTATGTAACGGATCTTTTTCAACTTTCTATGATCGAAAAACGCCAGAAAGCCCATGGCAATGACGCCGAGGACGAAGCCGAGAAGCTGTTTCTTCATAAAATAGAATTCGTCCCCGTACTGCGTCTTTGCCGTGTAGGAGCTGGCAGAATAGACCATGAGAACGCCGAAGGCGGAAAGGAGAATCGTAAGAATGGGAATGGTCAGATCCCCCGTTACTCTATTCGACCGTTCCTTCTTCGTCCCCGAAAGCCGTTCCGATAACGGCCGTATCCGCACTTGCGGACGAAACGCTTCCGCCGTTTCCTTCATTTGTATCTGCGGGCGAAGGCTTTCCGCCGCCCTCTCCCTGCTCCGCTTTTTCAGCCGTTTGCTCCTCTCTTTGTTTTTCTGCCTTTGCGCGAAGGGCTTCCTCCTCGAAGGCACGAACGATTGCGACAAATTTATCACCTCTCTCCTCATAACTTGCGAATTCGTCGAAACTTGCGCTGGCGGGGCTCAAAAGTACCGTCTGTCCCCTGCGGGCTATCATTTTCGCAAGCCGTACCGCGAAATCGAAATTTTCGCAGAGCGTCATGCGCTCGAAGCCGCAGCGAAGGGCGCTTTCAAAAAGCCGGAAACGATTTTCACCGTACAATACGGTATGGACGACGGAAGAAGTCCTCAGCTTTACGAATAATTTATCGTAATCGTATCCCTTATCCTTTCCGCCGAGCAGGAGCACCGCTTCCTCCTTCATGCACCCGATCGCTTTAATCGTCGCGTCTACGTTCGTTCCCTTGGAATCGTCCACATACTTGACGCCGTCCGCTTCGCCCACGAGCTCGATGCGGTGCCGTATTCCCTTGAAGGAAGACAGCGACCGCGCGATGCTGTCCGATCTTACGCCCATGATTTTTGCCGCCGCAATCGCCGCAAGTGCATTTTGGACATTATGCAATCCGTCCGTCAAAAGTTCCGACGCGGACATGATTTTTTCTCCGCAGAAATACAAATCTCCATTTTCGAGATAAGCGCCGTGAACCCGCTCCCGAACGGAAAAATAAAAGAGCCGCGCCTTTGTCTTTTCCGCAAAGCTCCTCACAATTCCGTCGTCGAAGTTCAAAACGGCATACTCCGATTCCGTGCTGTTTTTCAG
>CAKXBD010000142.1 GCA_934871445.1 uncultured bacterium
CGTACATACATCGTATTTTCGTTACGCTCCAAAGTTCCCGCGTCCTTATAGACATGACAGGAACAAGAATCGGATAAAAATGTACCCGTATAAACTCTTCCCCCGTCCGCATAAATACGGCAATATTCGCCGTCGAAAGTGGGGAGAATAGGTCCTCCCAAACGAGTAAAACGGATTTTTCCGTCGGCTGAAATGCTTCGGACGAGGGCTCCCAATGTATCGACGTGTGCGGATACGGCAACCTTTTTCTTCCGATCGCTACCGGGAACGGAAACTTTTATCAACCGCTTATTCGATTCCTTCGCCGCATAGCCGAGCGACGCAAGTATTTCCGTCAATTTTTGATTGATAGCCGCAGAAAATCCCGTGGGACTGTCTACGGACATAATTTCTTTCAGCGTGGAAAGAATAAAACTCTTATAATTCTCCGCTTTCATTTGCAAACTCCTTTCAGAAATGAAAAAAGGAACGACGTGACGACACGTCGCTCCGCTGATCATGGAGCTGCTAACCGGATTTGAACCGGTGACCTCGTCCTTACCAAGGACGTGCTCTACCTGCTGAGCCATAGCAGCAAAGGACTTTTTCGGGGGCAACGCTCTCTCATATTCGGTACTTGCCTAATCCCGATTGAGTTACTACGTTATTATAGTTAAAAACGTCGTTATTGTCAAGTCGAAAAAGGGTATTTTTTGAAAATTCCCGCAAAATTTTTTGCAAGACAATTTTATCCGATACCACCCGCCGTAAAAGGCGGGTGGCGAAGGTTTTATTCCCGTATAAATTCTATTAAAAGAGAGGAAAAATCCTTGTACTCCGGTTCGGCCAAAAAACCTTTATACATCAATTCGTCTCCATAATATTTTTTACCTGTCTCCGTATCCGTATAGAGAAAATTCGCTTCAAGGTCTTTGAGTCGGATTTCAGGACGCGGCATATTAAAAGACGTCAATGCTCGGACAATGAGTACAAGCGCATGGCGCTTGTCTTTGGAAGTGACTTGCCAAGCCGTCAGACTCCCGTCATACGCAGAACGCAAAACGGAAAAATCCCCTTTGCGAACGAGCATTTCCAAACGGTGATAACGCTCGATTTGATTTTTTATTTCTCCTTTTTCCTTATCGGAAAGTCGAGCGACATCGAGCTCGTAGCCAAACGTTCCGAACGTAGCAATATTCGCACGAGTGGAAAGCGGCGTTATACGTCCTACCTGATGATTCGGACATATTGTGACATGCGCCCCGATGGCGCTGAGCGGATAACAAAGCGCGGTTCCCTCCTGAATTTGCAGGCGTTCGATAGCGTCGGAATCGTCACTTGCCCATATTTGAGGAGAGTAACAGAGCATTCCTGCATCAAAGCGACCGCCTCCCCCCGAACAACCTTCAAATAACACGTGAGGATATTTTTCGGTTATAAATCCGAGGATATCGTAAAGACCGAGATAGTATCGATGGACGAATCCGGGCTCCGGAACCTCGGAAAGCGGGCGGTTCATGTCCCATTTAATATAGGAAATCTCCGCGGAAGAGAGCAATTTATCGAGGAAATCTTTAACAAAAGCGACCACTTCGGGATTTGTGAGATCGAGTACCTGCTGATTTCGGGATAAAGCGGGTTCGCGGCGGGCACAGGAAATCGCAAAGTTCGGATTCTTTTCGGCGAGCTCGCTGCGGGGACTTATCATTTCCGGTTCTACCCAAATACCGAATTTCATTCCGAGCGCATTGATCTTTTTTGCCAATCCTCCCACTCCGTCGGGCAATTTTTCCAAATTGGGAGACCAGTCCCCCAAAGAGCATGTATCATCGTTACGCTTACCGAACCAACCGTCGTCGAGGACAAACAGTTCTATCCCCGCCTCTTTCGCATGTTTTGCAATATTCAATAATTTCTGCTCATCAAAGTCAAAATAAGTACTTTCCCAACTATTGATCAAGACGGGACGGGGAACATCCATAAATCTCTGCGGTAAAATATGTCCGTTGAGAAAATCGTGGTAACAATGCCCTACTCCGTTTAACCCCTCCGCGGAAAAGCCCAACAGACATTCGGGCGAAACAAAACTTTCTCCCGGTTTCAGTTCCCAAGCAAAATCCCCGTCATGGATTCCACACATCACCCGAATTCTATCATAAGGGTCCACATTCACTTGAAAACGATGATTTCCGCTATACACCAACATGAATCCCAAAACGTCGCCCTTATTTCTGTCCGTAGACCTGTCGCAAAGAGCAATAAAGGGATTGAGATAATGACTGCTTTCCCCCGTCATGCTTCCAATTTCGGAAATTCCCTGATAAAGAGCGCGACGCTTGATTTTCCGTTCCTCCCCATACGTTCCGCCCAAAAAGACAAAATCCGTTTCCGAAGCATTTTTTCCCGCAATATCCAAAGAACAGGAAAATACCTTTTCCAGCCTGAGCATATCTTTACCTGCGTTGATAATTTCTACGCTGCGCGCGATAACATCAGAATCGTCGAATACGGTATAAAAAAGTTTGACTTCGACCCCGTATGCCTCATCGGACAATACGACGACGAGAGTCTGACAATTTGCACCGTTGGCTTTGGAGGAGGGGAGTCCGAGTAAATCGGGCTTTCCCTCCCTGATTTCGTGACACTTATATTTGAACGAAAAAATCGCCGTTTTTCCCTTTTCGGACACTTTCAAAGCAGGGAGCTTCAAATCGATATAGCCGAAGGAAGGATATTCTTGGCACTCGCCCTCCAAAAACACTTTGTCGGAATTATAGGTATAAAAGGAACGATGCCATGCAGGATATGAAGTATAACTGTTTGGTTTCAGTTTTTTTCCAAAATAGTGGTGCAAGAGATATCCCGCTTTGTGAATCCGAAGAATATACGAAATATTTTTGCCTTGTAAATGGAGATATTCTCCCTGTTCGATAATCATGCTAATTTCCCTCCGATAGGTAAAATTCCCTTTCCGCATGCTCTTTTATCTGCATTTACGGAAAGGGAATTTCTACATATTTCTGTTTCCTTTTTAATAAGTTCAGCTGTTTTGGTTATTTTGCATATTCCACGCTGCGGAATTCGCGAATGACATTCACTTTGATTTGTCCCGGATATTCGAGCTCGGTTTCAATCTTTTTCGCAATATCTTTTGCAAGGAAAAGCGCCTGAGCGTCATCTACCTGTTCGGGCTTGACCATGACGCGGATTTCTCTTCCCGCCTGAATTGCATAACTCTTTTCCACGCCCGCAAAGCCGGAGGCGATTTCTTCGAGCTTTTCTAGTCTCTTGACGTAATTGGTACCCGTCTCCCTTCTGGCTCCAGGACGAGCGCCGGAAATCGCGTCGGCGGCTTGAATGAGGACAGCCTCTATCGTCTTAGGCTCCACATCGCCGTGATGCGCCATAATGGCGTTGACGATATTCGCATTTTCCTTATATTTCTTGGCGAGATCCGCGCCGATTTGGATATGCGTGCCCTCCTGCTCCTGATCGACCGCTTTTCCGATATCGTGAAGAAGTCCCGCACGTTTGGCAAAATTGACGTCGAGGCCGAGTTCCGCGGCCATTTGACCGGCCAAAGTAGCCACTTCCATGGAATGTTTATAGACATTTTGACCATAGCTGGTTCTGAATTTCAAACGGCCGATGAGCTTGATCAGTTCGGGATGAAGCCCGAAAATTCCCTGCTCAAACACGGCGGCTTCGCCCGCTTCTTTAATTTGCAAATCGATTTCCTTAGAAACCTTTTCCACCGTCTCTTCAATTCTCGCAGGATGGATTCTGCCGTCGGCAATCAGCCGTTCCAACGAAATTTTTGCAATTTCTCTGCGCACGGGATCAAAGCCGGAAAGTATGACGACCTCGGGGGTATCGTCAATGATCAGTTCTATGCCCGTAGCGTTTTCGAGTGCACGGATATTTCTCCCCTCGCGGCCGATAATGCGCGCCTTCATATCGTCATTGGGAAGCGGAACGACGGAGACTGTCAATTCCGAAGCCTGATCCGCCGCACATTTCTGAATAGCAAGCGCGATAATTTTCTTTGCATTGATGTCCGCTTCATCCTTCGCCTGCTGTTCCATATTGCGAACCTGCACAGCGACGTCATGGCGGGTAGAATCGAGGATTTCCTCTGTCAAAAGGCGCTTGGCTTCCTCGCGGGTGAGCTGTGCGACCTTTTCGAGTTCCTGCACCATAAGCTCATGCTGGGAACTGATTTTTTCCTGTAATTTCTGAATCTCTTCTTCCTGTTTGAGTAGATTGCTTTTCTGCTGTTCCAAAGCCTCGGTCTTTTTATCGAGCGCGTCCTCTTTCTGCGTGATGCGCTGCTCCATTTTCTGGATTTCGGCCTTCTTTTCTTTGGTTTCGCGTTCAAACTCGTTTCTTAATTTTAAGTCCTGTTCCTTTGCTTCGAGCAGCGCTTCTTTCAAAGCCCGCCTGCTTTCCGCCTGCGCATCGGCCTTGATCTGGCCCGCCTCCGCCTCTGCATCGCCGATAATCTTGCGGACGCGTTCGCCCGCTTCGCCGACTTTCTTTTCGGTATTTTTCTTATAGATTGTATAACCTACAAAAGCGCCCGCTGCGGCAAATATCACTATTGCAGCGATCAACGCGCCGATAAATACACCCGTGGATACGGAGAGAAACAGGACGCTCAAATTCACACCGTTCATTTTGTGCCTCCTGCGGTTAAAATTTTAATAATAGATTTATCGATAAACGAATAAATTTCGCGGGAATTTTTGTTCCCGTCGTCATTATTTTTCTATCTGTTTTTATTTTACAATATATTCGCGAAAAAGTCAATTGTTTGGGTCGAATTTATCACTTCGAATGTGAAATTATTTGGATTTTTTGTTTTTTATGAAAAAGTGGAAGGAACATTTTCCTCCCACTTCGCCTTTTAACGATAAAAATAAACACTTTTAGATATTTTTCAGTGCATTGTTTCCAATTCTTCCAACCAAAGCTCGGCCGAAGCGTCCGAAGGCATACGCCAATCTCCGCGGGGAGAAAGCGTGACGGAACCGATTTTCACGCCGTCGGGAATACAGGAACGTTTGAATTGCTGAGAAAAAAACCGCCTATAAAAATTTTTCAGCCATTTTAACAGCGTTTTTTCGTCATAGGTTTTCCCGAACGCATATTTAGCAAGATAATAGACTTTTTTCGGAGTTTCTCCTAAACGGATTGCATGGTAGAGATAGAAGTCGTGCAACTCGTAAGGTCCAATAATATCCTCCGTCTTTTGTGCGATTTTTCCTTCTTTATCGGGAGGAAGAAGTTCCGGAGAAATTTCCGTGGCGAGAATTGCTTCGAGTACTTTTTGAAGTTCTCCGCCCTTCCGCATTCCTTCGTATCGGACGAGATGCTTTACCAAGGTCTTGGGT
>CAKXBD010000143.1 GCA_934871445.1 uncultured bacterium
GCTCCTTTTCAGGAGAAATAGAGACTCTGTACGGACTTGCGGACGAGGCGGAAATAGAGGTATCGTACAAGGGAAAAAGAGTCAAGAAACAGAGATTTTCCCTCGATGGGAAGTATACGAGATATACCGTTCGGCTAATGGAGCTTGATTTCGTGGATGAGTCCTTTTATTGGTCGCCCGAACATCCGAATTTATTTTATGTGGATTTTCGGTTGTATAAGGAAGGAAAAAAGACGGACGAAGCGCATACGCGGTTCGGAATGAGAAAAATTTCAGTGGACGAAGGCGGAAATATTTGCTTGAATAATGCTCCGCTGTATCAGAGACTCATTTTGGATCAGGGATATTGGAATGAGAGCGGATTAACGCCGCCGTCTGCGGAGGCATTGAAAAAGGACATTCTGTTGTCCAAAGAAATGGGCTTTAACGGGGCGAGGAAGCATCAGAAATTTGAGGACCCGTATTTCTATTATTATGCGGAGGAGCTGGGCTTTTTGACGTGGTGCGAAATGCCGTCGGGATATAACTATAATGCCGAGGAGGTATTTGCGATAACGAAGGAATGGCAGGAAATACTCTCGCAGGCAAAAAACTTTACAAGTAATATTTGTTACGTGCCGTTAAACGAAAGCTGGGGCGTGAGAAAGATATTGGTGGACGACAGTCAGAAGAATTTTGCAAGAACGCTGTATTATTTGACAAAAACGGTAGACGAGAGCCGATTGGTGAGCAGTAACGACGGATGGGAGATGCCGGAGACAACGGATATACTCGCGATTCACGATTACGCCTACGACAGCTCGGAATTTGGAGAGAAATACCGCAGAGAGAATTACAATACATTATATCCTCAACGCCGTAAGTTGATGGCGGAGGGCTGTATATATGAAGGACAGCCGGCGTTATTGACGGAATTTGGCGGAATCGCAATGCAAAGGGAAGCGAAGGACGGAAATTGGGGATACAATACGGGCGCAAAGTCGGAAGAAGAATTTTTGAGCCGATATAAAAATCTCATGGATGGGATTTATGCACAAAAGGAATTACAGGGCTTTTGCTATACGCAACTTACGGACGTACAGCAGGAGGTCAACGGCTTACTATATCCCGACCGTTCGCCGAAATTTGAAATGTCCAAAATTAAAAAAATTACCGAACATAAAGATTGAAAAGATATAAGTTTATTTCTCTATATCATGTCTGTAATTTTTCGGATTTATACCCTTACGTGCCTTAAAAAACTTATTGAATTGCGGGTAGTCGGTAAAGCCACATAAAAAAGCGATTTCCTTGATCGGAAGCTTTGTTGCCGTCAATAACTTTTCAGCATATTCTATTCGTTTATTCAAAATATAAGGTTTGGGCGATATTCCCGTTTTCGACTTGAATAATTCTCGAAAGCGGGAATTGCTATATCCGGTTGAATTTGCAAGTTTTTCGAGGTCGATTTCCGTGGAAAAATATTCGTTTATATAGATATATGCATATTCGATCGGATCGAAACCGGACGCCAAAGGATTATACCCGCGGCTTCGGTAGCTCGTGACAAAAAATTCTGTCAGAGTAGCTTCTATTACTTTATTATAAAGATAGTTCTTGTCGCGGTATTCGTCCGCGATTTTTTCTATTAACCGAAAAACGGATAGGTTAAAATCTTTGAATTGTTTAGGGGCGGGATCCATAGGAAAATCTTCTGCATCAAATCCGACGGCGACTAATTTTGCCGGAATCTGATGGTGCTCATCATGAACTGTTCCGGGCGGATAGAGGATATAGCTATTATTACCAAAATAAAATACGTCTCCGTTACGTACATTATCGGTATAGGCCAAAAATTGACCGCTTTCTATATAGGCGGAACTTTTTCCATACATGGAATATCCCTGTGCGTTTATATAGTAGACGAGCTCATAGACGTTATGCACGTGCGGGTTTACCGTTAGGGGGCGATTATAAGTATTTATATGTATGAATCTCAATTTCATCATTACATCTCTGCATTTATTATAAAACATTGCTTAAAAAAAAGCAATAGAAAAAATAGAATCGTCGAAAATCACATTTTTATAAGGCTTTTCACCATTGAATTTACTAATGTTTTCCGTTATACTAATACACGAGGAGGGAAGAAAATTTTATGACAAAACTAAAAAAATTTTCGTCTGAATATCCGCTTGGGCATAAAAAAGTACGAAAAAAATGGACTTCTCGCGATTTTACACTCTTTTTTATCGCTTGTGCGGGTGCAGTGTTTCTCTTTGTGTTCGCATATATTCCCATGGCGGGTATTCTTATCGCCTTTAAGGACGATTCGCAGTATTTTAACATTTTCGAGGTAATCCAATACGGCTCATTTGTCGGATTTAACAATTTTTTAGAATTTTTTCAGGATCAAAAATTTTGGGATGTCGTCTTGAATACGTTGGGACTGAATTTGTTGATGCTACTTATCAATTTCCCCGCGCCGATTATTTTTGCATTACTCTTAAATGAAATTTCTCATCGGAAATACAAAAAGACGATACAGACACTTTCCATTTTTCCGCATTTTATTTCTTGGGTTGTCTTCGGGGGGATTGTTATCGCTTTGACAGATATGACTACGGGGATAATTAATCCGCTTTTATATGCGTTGGGTATCGGCTCCCGCGATAATCCGATCAATCTTTTGACCGCAGATTATTTTTGGGGACTCATGATTATCGTCTCTATGATTAAAAGCGTGGGCTGGGGGTCCGTTATCTACTTGGCTGCCATTACAAGTATTAGTCCGGAAATGTATGAGGCTGCTCAACTCGACGGAGCAAACCGATTTCACTGTGCATGGAATATCACTTTGCCGTCTATCGCTCCGACGATTACCGTATTTTTGTTGTTGAATATTTCTAATCTGCTTTCAAATAGTTTCGAACAATTCTATATTTTGCAAAATCCCGCAAATATCTCCCGGAGTGAAGTTTTAGCTACGTATATCTATCAGATGGGCATGATAGAGCGAAAGTATTCCTATACCACGGCGATGGGATTATTTGAATCCTGTTCGGGAATTGTTCTGATGCTCACGGCGAATGTTATCTCCAAAAAAGTGGCGGGAAGGGGGTTATTCGGATGAACGGAAGAAAAAAATTACACCGCCTTACGATATTCGATTATATTAATTACGCCTTTTTGCTGTTATGCGTAGTCGTCATGATTTATCCGTTTGTTTTTGTACTCGGAGGTTCTTTTTCGGATGGGCAGGATTACATGAACGGTGGCGTATGGCTGCTGCCGCGCGTTTGGACTTTCGCCAATTATCAGGTAATTGTATCTGATAATCTTTTATGGATCGCTTATCGCAATACAATGATTCGGACGCTTTTTGGCTCCTTACTCTCTCTATCGTTCACTTCCTTAGTCGCTTACGCGATGAGCCGAAAAGAATTAAAATTTCGTGGATTTTTTCAAATTTTTAATCTCATCACGATGTTTTTCGGGGGCGGACTCATTCCGTATTTTGCACTAATTAATTTTCTCGGTTTATACGATAATTTTCTTGTCTATTTTATTCCCTCATTATATTCTGTATACAATATGATTGTCATTACCGGCGGGTACGCTTCGGTATCCGAAGAAATGCACGATTCGGCTGTCATTGACGGAGCGGGAGAATTGAGAATATGGCTCCAAATCTATTTTCCGCTTTCAAAAGCGGTACATGCCACCGTTTTATTGTGGTTAGCAGTAGGAAATTGGAACGCTTATTACGGAACTATGATATACACCCGCGGCGGGCCAGATGTAATCATGCTGCAATATTATCTGATGGGCGTTATCAATAAGGCAGGATATACTCCGGACGTGGGTGGGGAAATTCTCGAACGTGTTACTTCCAAAACGGTAAGCTATGCTGCTATCGTTATTGCCATGCTTCCGATTTTGTTCGTCTATCCATTTTTATCAAAGTATTTTACAAAGGGCGTGTTTGTCGGCTCTTTGAAAGGTTAAAAAACAAGGAGGAATTTTATGAAAAAACTCAACAGACTTTTCGCTGTATTCTGTGCGGCTATCGCCGCGGTCGCTTGCGTAGGATGCGGAGGGGGTGTTTCCAAAGCAACCCTCGATTATCCCGATTATCCCAATGCCGATCCGACGAAGGATAGTTGGACACAGTGGGAGGAGGATGACAAAATTACTATTAATTGGTATGTTGACATCGCCGGATGGAATAATAATTCCAACTCTTTAATCAGTAAAGAGATTTATCGACGTACAGGAGTGAACATTGTATTTGAAACCCCTGCCAATGCGGACGGCTCAAAATTGTCTACCATGATGCAGACGAATACTTTCACCGACGTCATTTCGATTGCTGCAAACACGCAGGAAAGAATCAAGCTGGCAGAAGCCAAGAACTATATTTATCCTATCCAAGAGCTGGCAAAACGCTGGGCGCCGACGCTTTTGACAAGACTCGACGAAGAAATGGCAGAGATGTATGCGGCTTCCGATGGAAATTTATATGGTATTCCCAATCACTTCTATTCTACCGTACAGGTAAACGAGTATAAAGACATGGGATATTCTCTGCTTTCCAATGGGGGAATTGTAGCCCGAAAGGATTATTTGGACGCTTATTACGACGCCATGTATGCCGCCGATCCGAACTGGAATCCTGCCTCTGTCTGTACTCCGCAGGGCGTTATTGATATGTGTCTTTGGGTAAAGCAAGAATATGGGTTGAAAAATGATAATCCCACTGTCTGTTTGTCTCCGTTTGAATCACACCGTACCACGGGAAGTGTAGGACTTCGCTGGTTGATGGAGTATTTTTCTGTACCCGAGGAAGATTCAGAAGGGAATTATGTATATCAATATGCACAGCCTGAATTTGAAGAAATGATGGTCTGGCTCAATGAACTGTATCGAAACGGTCTGATGACTTCGGGAAATCTAACGGCTACGGCTTCGCAAATAGGCGGATATATCCAAAACGGGTTGCCGTTTATCTATATCGGTTCTCCTCAGGATATGGGAAGTTATTTCAAAAATTGGAATATCAAAAAGACGGACGGGGTGTATAACTATGAGGGGAAACAGTATGTTCCCATAGTGTTCGGAAACTCGGATGGCGATGTGCCGCAGATTTCCGTTACCGGAAATTCTTATATGTTTGCAATGATAACCAATAAATGTAAGCGTCCCGACCGTGTGATCCAGCTATTTGATTTTCTGTATTCGGAGGAGGGACAGAAGCTGCTTGCCTACGG
>CAKXBD010000144.1 GCA_934871445.1 uncultured bacterium
GCGGACGCGTATGCGACGAGGGTCATCGGCGGACTTTACAGCGACTATATCGCCACGCTCGGTTCCTATTATTTCATACAGGATCCTTCCGCCACGCAGATAGCGGCGAATAAAGAACATATCGCCATTTCCAATCAAACGGGCGAGTCCGGCGCCATCAACAATATTTACGGTATTTGGGCGGGCTTGCTCCGAAATGCGAAAGAGGTGAATATTTCCATCGTAGAGGATTCCACGGGCAGAGAAATATTCAATAAGACGAGCTATAACCAGCGCAAATCGTGGAGTGCGGGCAATACGATTTATCAGTCGTCCATAGATGTGGATTTCAGTGCTTTGGAGCACAACTTAAAGAATAATACAAAGTATAACGTCAAAGTGACGACATACATAGATTACGGCGATAAAGAATCTCAGGATAAGGCGAATGTCCGCAATACCTTTGAATTCCCGCTGTATATCGATTTTGAGGCTCCCACTGTGACCGACGTAGTCTATCGCACGGAATACGACAGGACGACAAAGAAAACAAAGCTCTTTGCCGATTTGAACATCTACGACAATCACTACGCCATGAGCGTACAGATCGGACAGGTTACTCCTGCGGATCCGAGTTCGGGATATAAGCTCGCCATGAGCTCTTTCGGTAAGTATATGACGCCCGTCTATTCGTCTTTCAATTCCACTTCGACGGTGACGATTGAACTGACCGATTATATCGAACAGATCAGAAATTCCGTTGGATACGACAAGGACGGAAATTTAGTAAATAATAATTCCTTTATTGCCATTTGCTACGATTACGCAATGAATTCCGCGACGTATGAAATTACGCTTCCCGACGAATTCCTTTCCATGGCTTTCGCAGAGGATGAAATCAGGCTGAGCCCGAATGAAACGAAACTCATCGACAGCGAAGTTTTGAAATTCTATCCCGAAACCAGCTGGCTGCAAATTCTCGATTTTGAAAGCTCCGATCCCGATATTGCAGACGTCGTCAATCAGACGATTATCGCGAAAAAGAGCGGTACCGCTACGATTACCGCCATCGGATACGACGAGGACGGCAATAAAGTGACCGCGGATGTGAATGTAAAGGTGCTCGCCGAGGGCGAGGAAGGATATAACGGCGGATATTCCGTCCCCGAAGTCAGTAAATTTACGCTCACCGGATATACGACGAATAAGGCTTATTATTCGACGTCCTCCGACGAGAGAGAAATCGGTCTGACGGGCGGAAGCTATGATTTTGACGGCGATTACAGCCTTTCGATGTTCCCTTCGGAGAGCGTGACGCTCGAATACAGTTTGGGGTCCTATTTCCCCGACAGGACGGAGGTCATCTATAAATCGGGGAACGACAAAATAGCGACGGTTTCCGATGATGGGACGATCGTCGCTCAGGCGGAAGGAACTACGATTATTTCCGTAAATGTGCTCTTTGACGGAAAACCGACCTTCTATTCCGGCAACGTGACCATTACGGTAAAAGATCCGTTTACTACAAACAGTATTTATCTAATGTCCTACAAGGGACTCGGCGGGGAAGTGACAATTCCCGATGACCGCGGGGTTACGACAATTTATGCCTATGCATTCTCCGGATACAAATATGTAGATAAAGATTTGTCGGCCGGAGACGTCATCAACGACGAAGATCCCTATTATCTCAAACAACAGTATATCGGAGACGATACGATTACGAAAATCGTCATTCCCGAAGGCGTCGAGGAAATTCAGCAGTATGCGTTTGCAAATCTGACGGCGCTCGAAGAGGTGGTTCTCCCTAAATCCTTGAAGAAAATCGGCGTGGGAGCATTCTTCGGCTGCAATAAGCTGAAAAAGATCAATCTCGAAAACGCGAAGTTTATCAATGAAAAGGCTTTTTCCGGCTGTGCACTCGAAGAAATCGATCTGAGCTCTGTCGTCGCAATCGGAAACTATACCTTCGAAAGCTGTAAGCTCAACTATGTCGTTTTGCCTGAATCCTCTCAGTCGCTCGGCGTCGGCGCATTCTATAAGAACGATTATCTGACCAGCGTCGAATTCAAGGCCCCTAAAATCAAGATCGGCTCCTATGCGTTCGCCGAATGTGCACAGCTCAGTTCCGTCGATATCAACGCGGCCGTCATTTCGTCCTATGCCTTCCAAGGCTGTACGAGTCTTGACGATGTTACGCTCGGAAAAGACGTGGCGGTTATCGGCGAATATGCCTTTGCCGGAACAGCGGTTTCTGCCTTCGAGCTCGCTTCGGGAAATACCGCTTTGACGGCGGGAGAGAACGGGGCGCTGCTCTATAAGAATACGGAAGAGGGCAAAGAGCTCGTTCTTGCGGCGCCCGAATATGCGTGGCCGAATAACACGGTTACTACGGATACGGATGCGACGTCTATCGCTACCGGCGCATTTGCGGGAAATACAAAGATTTACTATGTCAATGCCGATAATGTGACGAAAGTCGGTTCGTATGCTTTTGCCGATTGCTCCAATTTGAGACAGGTTTCCATGAAAAATGTCGAAACGATCGGAGATTATGCCTTTGCGGGTACGGCTCTCACGGCTACCCCTGACCTTTCCAATGTCTCTTCCGTCGGCGATTATGCCTTTGCCTCAACAAAGATTACTTCCGTCACAGTCGCTGACAAGACGGAAATCGGGGATTATGCTTTTGCTCTCTGCGGAGCATTGGAGAGCGTAACGCTCGGCAATGACGTCACGGTAGGAGAATATGCGTTCTATTGCCCTGTTTATATTCTCAATGTAGAAGCGACGAGCAGTAATAAGTACTATACGCCTTATACTTATGAAGTGAAAAATGAAAAAGGAGAAGTTGTTAAGACATTTGACTATTATCGTTATAACTTCAATGCAGGCGTGACTTCAAAACTTACGAAAGTTACTATCGGCAACGGGGTGACGCTCGGGAACCATGCGTTCGACGGAAATGCAAAGCTTACCTCTCTTACCTTCGGAAGCGACACACAAATAGGCGATTTCGCGTTCTTTAACGCAGCAGCGCTTAAAAGCGTTGATTTGTCCAGAGCAAAGAGCATCGGCGCCAATGCATTCTCGGGCTCGGTAGAACCGGATATAGAAATCATACAAATGAGTACCGGAAATGTTGCGCGGTCCGCCTATAAGTGGGAGTATAAGGACGGAGAACTCGTTGCCTCCGACTACTTTACCACTCAATTTGCGCCTGCATTTACGACGGCGAATTTGACGAATGTTACCTCGGTCGGAGAATATGCTTTCGCGAATAACGAAGCGCTGACGACAGTCGTCATCGGATCGGGCCTGACGGAAATCGCAAATTATGCGTTTGCCAACTGTATCTCTCTTTCGGAGATTACATTGCCCGAACAAATCGGCAAGGTCGGGAATTATGCGTTCTTTAAGACGGCGCTCACCGAAGCCGAGCTTGGAAGCGTTTCCTCGATCGGAGAATATGCGTTTGCGCGGACCGATTTGACGAAGGTGGTACTGAAAGCGGGCGTTACCGTCGGAGACGGGGCATTTGCTTACTGCTACGATTTGGCGACGGTGGAAAATCTTTCCGCGGTCAATACGATCGGTGCTTCCGCCTTTGCGGGAACGGCTTTGACCGAAGCTGTTTTGACCGATGTAACTTATATAGGAGACTTTGCGTTCGGCGATTCCAAAATTACGAAAGTGGAATTGGGCGAAAAGCTGGTCAGCTTGGGTGAAAATCCTTTCTACGGCTGTAACATCGAATCTTTCGGGAAATATACGGACGCCGAATTTAACGGTGAGTCTATCGGAAAACAGTTTGTCGAAACTTATGACGTCAGTTCGACCGTCAAAGTAATCGACGGCGTGCTGTATCAGATCGTTCCGAACGGATTGGAGCTCGTTTCCTATCCTATGGCCAAAACCGGCGCTTCCTTTGTCGTCGAAGAAGGAACCGTGAGAATCTCCGCAAGGGCGTTCTTCGGGAGTGCTTTGCAGAATGTGACTCTTCCTTCTACCTTGAAGGCGTTGGGCGATAAGGCGTTCTATGCCAATGAAAACCTTGCCGTCGTAGTGTTCAAGAGCTATAACGCTCCCATTTTGGAGGAAGAATACGACGAGTCCTATGCCGCCGATACTTCAAACGTTCCCTTTGTAGGATTTACCGGATTAGAAGGATTGGGAATTACCGAATTTTATATATGGAATACTACCCCCAGCAACTTCTATTTCGGCGCGAACTTCGTGGATTATATCGGGCATATTTCCGATAATATCGTCATGGTAAAACCCGCGAACGGGCAGAACTACGATTCGTTCATTTTGTCGCAGTACTTCGGTACTTCCGTAGATGGCAGCAACGCCGCGACGGAGGAAACACTCAAAGTCATCGATATGATCAACGCACTTCCTTCCGCAACGGAAGTTTCTCTCGACGATGAAGCTGCGATTGTGGCTGCGCGGGAAGCCTATGATTCGCTTCTTCCGGGACAGCAGGATCTCGTACAGAGTATCTATGAAAGACTCACTGCGGCGGAATCTACTCTCGCTTATCTGAAAATAAATACCAATCCGCCCACTCCTGTCGATCCTCCGACGGAAGACGAGCCCTCTGCTTTCGTGACATTTATGAAGAATAATTGGATAGGTCTCACGATCGCGGCGGTCGCCGTCTTGGCGTTAGCGGCTTATATCACGATTAACGAAGTAAAAAAGAAAAAGAAGGTAACGGCGAACATTACAAGCGAAAACGCCGATGACGAAAACGCAGATAAAAAAGAAGACTAAGGATAAGCGGTTCGCTTAATATTCGGGAAAGATATGAAAAAGAAAACCAAAATAATTTTAGGATTATCAGGTCTGTGTGCTCTTTGTCTAGGGCTTTCCGCCTGTGCTGCAAAGACTGAGATCGATCGATTCGAAGAGCAGGGATACACCGTTTCCGTTACGTATGATGCAAACGGCGGCGAATTTCTGAACAACGGTGGCGTCACGATTGTGGATATGTTCCGTCCTTCCGACTATACGGAAGGGGAGGACGGAAAAATTCACATAAAGCTCATGTCTCCAACCAGCTCACAGCGTCCAACCAGTTCGGGACATGGCATTTCCTGTGGTAAGCCTAATAATTTCCTGGTCGGTTGGTATCAGGAAAAGGAAGTGCGTACGGATGCCGACGGAAATGTTGTAGACGACGCGGGAAACGTGCTGGAAGAACGTGACGGGGTCTATTATTACTCAGATACGGATACCACGGCACAGCCTGCATACATC
>CAKXBD010000145.1 GCA_934871445.1 uncultured bacterium
CCTCCAACGCGCGGGTAGAGACGATCGCGGCGGCGGTGCAACCATATCCCAGCAGAACAGAAAAAGCCGCTCTGCCCGACAATCCGATTTTGGAAAAAAGCCCGTCGGTCATAAAGGCCAGCGCAGACATAAATCCGCTCTCTTCGAGGAAATCGAGAAACAAATACATCAGAGCTATCTGCGGGACAAAGGATAAAACACTCCCGATACCGCCGAGAAAGCCGTCGCAGACGAGACTTCTCACGACGGGAGATTCTATCCTTCCGCCGCAGAATCCCGCAAAGCGTTCTATAAGTCCTTCAAGCGCTTCTTTGAGTCTCACTCCCGGCATATGTTCCCCGAAAGTAAAGAAAAACACCAACCCTATGAGCGCGAAAAACGCGGGCAGGGCAAAAAAAGCGTTCAGGCAGAGATTGGTAAGTTTATCTGCACCGACGGGCGCGGGAGAATAGGCCGTCGAAAAATACTTGCCAAAGGAGTCCCCCGTCGAAAGAGTATTCGATGACGCTTCCGAGGGAAATTTTTTGTCCCGCAACGGGGAAAGCCGACATTTTTCCCTATATTGCGAAAGAGAAAGAAATACCTCTTTGAGCGCTTCCGCCAACGCTTTGACGGACTTTCTGCGCAAAGCGTCCGTCTCTATACAGCGAATTCCGAGCGCTTCGCTCAGCCGTCCGCAATCGAGTTTACCGCCGCGGGCACGGAATTTTTTGCACATCGTCAGAACCAGGACGACGGGAAGTCCGCGGGAAAGAAGGCTGTCCGTCAATTTCAGAGAGCGTTTGAAATGTTCCGCGTCCGCTACCTGAACGATGAGAAAATCCCCTTTCTGATCGTCTATATACTTCGCCGCGAGCTTTTCCTCCATGCTCATGCCGTCGAGAGAGTAGAGACCGGGTAAATCCGCGATCAGTCCGAGCGCAAGGCGCTTCGAGGAATTTTTTTCGGATACGCCGACCGTGACTCCGTGATAGTTTCCCGTGCGGTTATGTGCGCCCGTCAGAGCGTTGAAAAGAGTCGTTTTTCCGACGTTGGGATTGCCCGTAAGCAGAATTTTCATTGTTGCCGCTCCTCCGTTTTTTCGTCTGCCGTTTTCCATTCAGACAAAGAAGCGACGCTATCGGACAATCGGACAATTTTTATTTTTTGCGCACATTCCCTGCGCATACCGACGCGACCGAACGCTGTCTGTATAAGACATTCGTGGCCGAAAAATATTTTTTTGAGCATCTTTACTTTCTCGTTCGGAGCGATGCCGAGCATCCTCAGACGCTCTTTGACGTCTTTTTCCGCATCGACGGAAAGGATCTTTGCATATTCTCCCGATTTCAGTTCATTCAAATCCGTCATAGGAAAAATATATGCCGAAAAAAGAAAAACATGTCCTTTTTCAAAAAAAATCCGCTTCCGATTATTCGGAAACGGATTTTTCTCTATCGAGCTTTATTTTTTCTCGTCCTTGTCGAGTTTCTCCAATTCGGACTTTTTATCTTTTTTTGATTTTTTCTTCTTTGTTTTTCCGTTTTCTACGTCTTCCAAAGTTTCATCGGAAGGCTTCACGACGAGCAGAATGATGATGAGAATCAACATCACGGCCGCGATGGAGAACAAAACGACGGAAACGATGTTATTTTTCAGCCACTGCGTCTCGCCTTTGATCGTATCTTCTTTGGCATTGACGGAAACGGCCTGATATGCGGCGGCCTTCTCGCCCGACAATTCCGCATCGGTGAATACGGCGAGGACGATATAGACGCCCTGTTCCTGCGGCTTAAAAGATTTTGAGGAAGGATACCAATAATATTTATTGTCCGATTCTTTCCAAGCCTCGGGATGTTTATCTTCATCGATTGTATCGTCGTAAGGTTCTATCTCGCGCAAAATCACTTCGCCTTCCGAATTCGGCTTCATTAAGTCGTCGGCCGTAATATTCAATCCCAATCTCTTTGAAAGCAGTTCGGCATATAAACCCGCATAATAATTGAGATAATCGTCGTCCTCCACTTTGGACAAATCGGCCTTCTCTTTGAGCTCGGAAAATGTGATGAGCGAAAAATCGCTGTCGGAGAAATCCGTATCGGGATACTGCTTTCTGAATGCGGCGGTATCGAAATAATACAAACCGTATTCACTCGAATGTCCGTCAATTCCTACAACCGTAAAGTCGGAAAGCGTATACGTGACGTCGATAAATCCCGAATCTGTATTGTCGCTTCCCTCGGGTTCCTCTACGCTTATACCGCTGTTAGAAATCGAGAAGGTAAAGGAAGGAATGGCTTCGATGTCCCAAACGTTATCGGAAGTCACTTTGGTGCGATAACCGTCCACGTAGCAGTACATCTCGTTGCCCGCTTTGTCGGAGGCGGTAATCTTGAACTCATAGAGCCCCGTCGAACCGACCGCAAGTTTCAAATCTTCATAGCTTATTCCCGTGCTCGAAGCAGGGCTGTCCGAAGTCTGCGTCTTGTAATAGATATTATATTTCAGATTTTTATATCCGGTATCGTTGTCCGTGATAAGACCTATCGGAGAAGTCAGATAGACATAGGAATTTGTACCTGCGTACACGTCCTTCGCCGCGTCTTCCACCGCTTCCTGATAGCTGAGATAGGCTTCATTTTTCTCGTCGAGAACGCTGTTTCCGTCCTCGTCCAATTCATGATTCCCTTCGGTATCTCTGACAATACAGGTATAATCGGGGCCCTCGGTATTGCGATCCGCGCGGATATATTCAATATCGGAATCCTCCGTGGGCTTCTCTGTCTCTTCCGCATACCAGACAAGCTCATAGGTTGCCGCGTTGTCGTCGCCGGAGAAGGTATCGTCATTGAGCTTGAAACGGACGGAAATGTATTCCATTCCCTTTTCTTTATAGACGGGCGTATCCATGAAATAGGTGCTCGTCGTCAAAGTTTTGTATTCCGGCTCCTTTGTCGAGTC
Organism: uncultured bacterium; assembly: GCA_934871445.1. Taxonomy (GTDB): domain Bacteria; phylum Bacillota; class Clostridia; order Christensenellales; family Borkfalkiaceae; genus Scatosoma. Next base: position 2,941 of record CAKXBD010000145.1, read on the forward strand.
CTCTGAAAAATCATCGGGATTGTATTGGTAATACTCCATCGTCTTGGTGACGGAAGTATCCAAAACATCGATCACCTCATAATCGAGAGAGAACGGAGTTCCCAACGCAAACGAAGAAACGGAATCATTGACGACGAGAACGGGCTTCGCATTATCCGCAATCTTCTTATCCTCGTCGAGCGTAAAGGACTGTCCGTTGAGCTCCTTAAAGAGAATCTTCGTGGTCGCGGCGTCACCTTCCGCGCCTTCGGGCATTTCCGCCTCAAAAACAAAAGGCACCATGGGAGTGGAAGAAGCGGTCGAGGAATATTCCGCAAAATCTGCACCTACATTCGTAAACGTACCGATGCAACTCTCGTTCAAAAAGACGAAAAATTCGCCTTCTTCGGCGGCGGTATTTTCATTATCCGTTTCCGCAAGCGAAAGCTCGATATCGGTTTTGAGGGCTTCTTCTGAAAGCTCCGTGGCTTGTCCGTCGTTCACTTTGACGGTAACTTTGCCGTTCGCCTTTTCAAAAACAACGGTATTCGTCGCTTTTTTCTCTTTCATGGCCATAGCGGGCGCCGCCTCGAAAGTGAGCGTCAATTTTTCGAAATTCGTATCCTTGAACGCAAATTTCATCGTGAGATATTTTGCAGCGTCCTTACCGTCGTACCATTTCAGGGCCAAATCGCGTTTGAAAGATACGCTTCCGCCATCGGGAAGAGTAAAGGCCATCAGCGTATCGTCGTCCGAATCGGTCCCCACCGAAGCAGACTTTTCCGCCGTGAAGATACGATAAGGCTCATACGTGACCGCACCGGCCTTGATTCCGCCGAGCATAAGTCCTCCGCCCAAAGCCGTCGCTCCGATTACGCCTGCAACCAGAAAAGTTAAAATTTTGACTTTATTCTTTTTTTTCATTCAAGCAGTGCCTCGCAATTTTTGTAAGTCTATACCTTTTACAATATTGTGCTTTCTCTATTTTACACCCAAACGCGCCTTTTGTCAAACGCATTTCACGGTGAAATAAACTGTTTTTCTTTTTTTACGCAATTTTCACTTGATTTCCACTGCATTCGGAATATCGAAGGCCTTCCACGGCGTTTCGCTTTCGGGCGGATAGGCCAAAAAGCGCAACCGCTCTTTGGTGACGGGATGAGAAAAGGCAAGCGAATACGCCCACAGCGCGAGCTTCCCCTTCTGCGCCAAAGCGCCCCCGTATCGCATATCCCCGTAGACAGGGTGAGAGATCCCCGCCATCTGAACGCGGATCTGGTGCGTGCGCCCCGTATGCAGTCTCACCTCCGCGAGAGAGTATTTTCCCTTGCTTTCGAGAACCTTATAGTCGAGAGAAGCAAACTTCGCGCCCTCCTCCGTCTGCGTGCAGATATATACGAGATTATTAACCGTATTTTTACGGAGATAATTAGTGAGCGTTCCCCGTTCGGGTTCGGGCGTCCCGCAAAGGACGGTGAGATACCTCTTTTCAAAATCCCCCGTCTGCAAGCCTTCGGTGAGCCGAGCGGCCGCCTTAGATGTCTTAGCGTAGACCATGACTCCTCCCGTGGGCCTGTCCAAACGATGTACGAGCCCCGCATACGCATTTCCGGGCTTATTGTAGACAATCTTCAAATAAGTTTTTATCTGATCCAATAAATTATCGTCTCTGCTCTCATCGGGGCAGCAGGCGGTCATCTGCGGCTTCAAAACGACGATGATGTGATTGTCTTCAAACAGAATTTCAAAGGGCGGACGATAGTCCTTTTGTTCGGTTTCAGTCATTGACGAAAATTCCTCCCGCTCCGCAGGGAAGGTCTATTCCTTCCTCCGTCTTTATGCCCACTTCGTAGGCTTCGGTATGTCCGCCGCGCCCCGAGAGCGTCAGCGTCAGTATATTTTTGAGAACCATGGGCTGCAAGCCCGTCGTATAGCTGTTGATGAGAAAGAAGAGCGGATTCTCGGACAGAAGCTCCCCGCACAATTTTACAAAGGGAAATAAATCGTTTTCTATCTTCCACATTTCTCCGCCCGGACCGCGGCCGTAGGAGGGCGGATCCATGATAATCGCGTCGTAACGGTTACCGCGGCGGATTTCCCGACGGACGAATTTGAGACAATCGTCCACAATATAGCGGATTCCCGAACCGATCCCCGAAAGCCGCGCATTTTCGCCCGCGCGCTCCACCATTCCCTTTGCGGCGTCCACGTGCGTGACCTGAGCACCCGCTTTCGCACAGGCGACCGTCGCTCCGCCCGTATAGGCGAACAG
>CAKXBD010000146.1 GCA_934871445.1 uncultured bacterium
GTTCATCTCTTCAAAAATTGCCGTAAGCGTCATATTTTTAGAGACATCACTCTCCGTTCTGTACGGATTTTCCACGCCGTCCGACCATCTCACAAATACCCAATTTTTAGCGGGAACGGCCAAAACGCCCTTTGAGTTTTCCCCTTCTTTGACGCTCTGAGACCATTTATTTTTATTGTCGTCCTGTTGACTACTCGTTTCACCGCTCTGACTGTCGGATTGCCCCGTTTGACTGTCCTGCCCGTCAGCGCTGTTGTTTGAAGAATTGTCGCCCGCTTGGCTGTCCTGCGCCCGACTGTCCTGTCCGTCAGCGCTGCCGTTTGAAGAATTGTCGCTCGTTTGACTGTCCTGTTGTTCGTCGTCCTGATCGCCGTTCGGTTTGTCTCCTGTTTGGTCGTTGGTTTGTCCTTCGATGAGTATCGTACCCTCTCCCTGTACTCTGTATTCGATGGTAAATGTTTTCGGATCGGGCTGAATGATGTCATCTATAATATCGGAACCTTTTTTAATGACCCCGTATTCGCTGAGAGCAGCCACGGTAGTCATGCCGCTTCCGAAAACGGCGACGACGGACAAGGACACGATCAGGGGAATAGATATCGCGAATTTCAGACGCTTTGCGTCGATCGTTTTTAAGGCTGCTTTCGCGTCCTCTCTCTGTCTCATGGCGATATAGGAATCGTCCTTTTCCAGCTCCGTCATGGTCAGGATTCTCTCTTCCAAACCCAATTCGTCGACTCTTTTTGCGATTGCTTTAATCGTAGGACGAAAGGCCTTAAAATAAAAGATAGGCGTAGCCGTCGCCGTTGCGACCGCCCAAAGCACGATACACAGCCAGAATCTCTCAATATCAGCCAGCCAGAATACGGCCGCGGATATTAAAAGCAGAGAAAACCCTATGATGAGTCCACATACCAGAGCCTTCAAAAATCCTTCTTTTGCCAGACGGGAATAATATTTTTTGAATAATTCACCTGCCATCAGCATCTCCTTTGCCATCCAAAAAATGGCATTGTGATTTGATTTTCGCATTTAGTCTTTTTATTATATCACTTTTTCTTATCAAAGTAAATTAAATTCGACTAAAAATTGCAAAATAGCCTACCGGTAAATTTAGGTTTACCGGCGGCTATTGCGCTTATAAGTTTGTTTTCTTTATTCAGTTTTTAGGGATAGAGTCCTCCGTAGCACCATAGACAATCGGAGCGCCGCAGTTATACGCCCAATTTGCGCCCCAATTTCCATTTTCGACCAATTCTTCAACTTCCTCTTCGGTAAATTCGATATAGACGGTTTGGACGTCCGTCCAGCCCGCAAATACGTTTACGTCGAGAGTCGTCACAGTCTTGGGAATAAAGATGCTCGGCATGGAAACGCAGTTTTCGAAAGCAAATTTGCCGATGTTCGTTACAGAATCCGGAATTGTGAATTCCGTCAAAGCGGCGCCGCTGAAAGCATATTGTCCGATCTTGGTTACGCCTTCGGGAATTGTCAAACTTGCAAGTGCGGTACATCCTTCAAAAGCCGACGAACCGATTTCCGTAAGAGACTCGGGAAGCGTCACGTTTACCAATGAAGTACAGGCCTCGAAAACAGAATTCCCCAATTTTTTCACGGAATCGGGAATTATTATACTCTCCAAAGCCGTGCAGCCATTGAATGTCGAAGTGCCGAGTTCCGTCAGAGATTTCGGAAGCTTCACTGTTTTCAAGGCGGTGCAATTTTTGAAATTCGACGAACCCGTCTTGGTCAGCTTACTGGGCTTTTCTTCGGTATCCTCAAACTCCAACGAAGTAAGCGCGGTACATTCGGCAAAAGCACTCGATCCGATCGACGTCACGCTTGCGGGAATTATTACGCTCGTGAGCCCGCTCCCGCGGAACGCATAATTTCCTATTTTAGTAACTTTCTCGGGAATCGTGATTTGTTTGAGAGACGTACATCCGAAAATCTCGTCGTTGTCGTCCTCGAAATAATCGAAAGCATAATTGCCTATCTCGGTCAAAGTAGAGGGCAGTGTGACAGTGGTAAGGCTGGTACATCCTCGGAAAGTATATTGTCCCGTCGTCGTGGTTCCCTCTGCCCATGTAACGGTTTCGAGAGCTCTGCAATTTTGGAACATATAACTGCTGACACTTGTCAGCTTTCCTAAAATCGTCACTTCGATAAAGCCGGAATTTTCAAAAGCATTAGCGCCAATCTTCGTCACGCTTGCAGGAATGACGAGCGTCTCAACCGAAAGAATATTGCTGAACACAGCTTTGTTGATTGTCTTCAATTCGGAATTTTCCCCGAACGTGATTTCCGTCAGCGAAGTGCATCCGGCAAATACGAACCCCTCCTCATCTCCGATTGTAGTTACGGAATCGGGAATGGCGATACTCGTAAGGTTCGTACAGTTTTCAAACGCGCGATCATTAATCGTCGTAAGCGTTTCGGGAAGAATAATTTCCGTGAGCTTATCGCACCCGTAGAACGCTTTGGAATAGAGCGTCTTGATAGCTACTTTTTCTTCGCCGCAAGTGAGGTCGGAAAGTTTCAGCTTGCCCTCCGTGCCCGAAAGCCCTGCGGGATAACAAATGAGCGTACTGCCTTGAATTAAAGCGCCTTGGTCGGTGACCGCAAATGTTTCGTTCTCTTCGTCCACCGTGATTTTCGTCAGGGACATACAGCCGCCGAACGGATTGATGCCGTTCTTTCCGAGAGTCTCCACATTTTTCCCGATGAAAAATTCGGTAATTCCGGTATTTTCAAACGCTTTGTCATTGATATACGTCACGCTGTCGGGAACGGTAAAGCTCGTGAGCGATACACAGTTTTGGAACATGCCGATAGTAATGTACCCAATCAGCGTTTCTCCGTCTTTATCTTTTTCAAATTCGACCGAGGCGAGATCTTTGCAGTCTTGGAATACATTGTTGCCGCACTTTTCTACGGATGCGGGAATTTTAATTGTCGTAAGCCCGCTGCCTAAAAAGGCGCCCTGTCCGATTCCCGTCAAAGAAGAAGGCAGATCGATTGTTTTCAGCGCGGTGCAGCCCTGGAACGTATATTGACCGATTTCCGTCAGATAGCTTTCTCCGTCTGCATACTCCGCAAACGTGACGGTTTCCAGCTTCCTGCATCCGTCGAATATATAGGACGCTGAACCGTATGCCGTCAGTTTATCCACATTCGCCGGAATTTCTATCGAGGTGATTCCGCTGTTCTGGAAAGTATATGTTCCCAAAGACGTCAAAGACTCAGGCAATTTCACCGTCGCGAGGTTTGAACAATCCTTGAACATGCTCTTCCCGAGCGTTTTGAGCGACGAAGGCGAACCTTCCGGATCCTCGAAAGTGACGCTCGTCAAAGCAAGACACCCCTCGAAGACACTGCTGCCGACCGTTGTCACGGTTGAAGGAACTGTAAACGTCGTCAAAGCCGTATTCTTGAATGCACTGTTTCCGATGAGCTCCAAATTACTCGGCAAAACAATCTCATTGAGTTTCTCGCAATCCAAAAATGCCGATGCGGCGATCGCTTCCAGCGTGCTGCCCGCTTCAAACGTTACTTTCGTCAAATTTACACAGCCGCTGAACACGGAGACAGAAGTCGAAACAGTATACACGTTAGTACTACTGCTGCGGGTTCCGAAATCCGTTACCGAATTCGGAATAAATACCTCTACAAGCCCCGTATTTTTAAACGCGTTGCTGCCGATCTTTTTCAAGCTGGTAGGGAAAGTCACTTTCGTGAGCGCCGCGTTGTTCGAAAATGCGCTACTGCCTATGGAAACTAGCTCACCCGAAAGTTTGAGACCTTCTTCGCCCCACGCAAGGAGCTCGCAATTCTGGAATGCTTTATCGCCGATTGAGCCGAACAAAGTCGGCAGCTTAACGGTAACGAGCTGCGTGCAACCGTCGAACAGGGCCTCGGGGATGTCTACATTCGTAGGAAGTTCAATCGTTTCAAGAGCCGTACAATTTTTGAACATATTTTTCCCGAGCGTAACGAGTCCGCTTGCCAAAGAAACTCTATTGAGGGAGGTATTCCCCTCGAAAACAGAACTGCCGATCGTTGTCACCGAATCCGGAACGGAAACGGAAGTCAAAGAAGTACAGCCGTTAAATGCCGAATTTCCGATTTCGGTCACCCCGTCGGGAACGGCAATCGCTTCGAGCGAGGTACAGCCGGAGAAGGCATTTGCACCGATTGTCAAAAGGTTGCTATTACCTTCAAAGCGGATCGTTTGGAGAGCCGTACAGCCCTTGAACGCCGAATCTCCGATCTGTTGCAACGAACTCGGAAGGACGAGTCCCGTAATTTTCGTCTGAGCGGCAAAAGCACTTGCCCCGATAGAGGTCATTCCTTCCGGAACGACGAATTCGCCTTCGATTTCGCCGTAAATATACACCATCGAAGTTTTATCTTTATTGTAAATAATGGGAGTCTCGCCGTCCGACCAGAAATTTTCATGTCCTTCGGCAATCTTGATTTCTCCGATAGACAAACATTCTTCAAAAATTCCATCGATCTTCGTAACGGAATTGGAAAGATATATCTCTTCGAGCTCTAATCCCGCGAATAATTTAATTCCCAATTCTATATCGGAAGAACTTTCGGGGAAGGTGAACGAAGTTATTCCCGTATAGGAAAACGCAAGTTTTTCTATCGAAGCGATATGGCTTCCCTCTTGGAATTCGATTTTCGTCAGGGATTCACAGCTTTGGAAAGCCGTCTCTCCGATTGTCGTAACGGTGGCGGGAATTACGATTTCCGTCAACGCCGAACAGCCGGCGAACGCATTCTTTTCAATTGCTTTTAAGCTGTTGTTTTCGGCAAACGTTACCGTTTTCAAAGACAGATTTTTAAAGAACACGCCTTCTCCCAGCGTATTGATACCGGCGGGAATAACGATTTGTCCTATCGCCGTCTCGCTGAAAGCGTAAGCCCCCAATTCCGTCAATCCGGAAGGAAGACTCACGCTCGTCAGTCCGGATTTTTGGAAAGCGTTTTTACCGATCGTCGTCAGAGCGGAATTTTCGGGGAAGCTGATAGAAGTTAAAGTTTTGCACCCCGTAAATGCCCCTTCTCCGATCTTTTGAAGCGTTGCAGGGATAGTAATGTTTTTCAGCGCTTTATGAGCAGCGAACGCATAGTTGCCGCTGT
>CAKXBD010000147.1 GCA_934871445.1 uncultured bacterium
AAAAGGTCTTTCTGCCGCTGGTCGGGACTCCGTCAGACCAGCTTCCGACAAGGTCAGACCCCGGCCAGGTAAAACGGCCTTCTCCGTCATAGACAGAAGTTTCCAAGGCACCCGACGAATATAATTCGCCCGTATACGTACAGTCAGTATCTGAAAAATAAACGTACCCTTTTCCTCTCTTTGAAGTATCGATATCGTTGAGGTCGTTCATGTAGCCTTCATACCAAAGAAGTCCCGCCGTCTTTGTCGTGGTCGTCTTTCCGTAATAGGCTTTTCCTGCCTTAAAGGTCCCCTTAAACAACCAAGCGCTATCTAAATCGCCGTTCGTGCTCCATGTAAATAAACCTTCTCCTTCCCGCAAGCCCGCGACGTATTCTCCTTCATAATACATTCCGCTGGAAAAGGTGTATCGTCCCGTTCCCGAATACCTGCCCTCTGCATCGAATCCGCCTTTATATACGTTTCCATTCGTATAGACGAGCGTGCCGGAGCTATAAGTCCCTTCGGTAAATTCCGCGGTAAGCTCCTTTCCGTCATCGTAGGTAAGCACTCCCGAACCGTGGGGAACCCCGTCTTTCATGGCGCCTGTATAGACGCCGCTATCGACTCGGTATTCTATCGCCTCGCCCGTAAAATCGGAATCTTGCTCCCCACACGAGCAAACCCCGCCAATATATTCGTGCGTATGTATCTCCGAAGATGAACCTTCCGAAGTTTCGGACTCCGAATCGGAAGCCGATGCAGAATCGGAGCCGCCCGATATATCCGAAGTCTGCGACGAATTATCCTCCGTGCCGTCAGAAGATGTAAAATCCGAGGACGACGTTTTTCCGGAAACTATGGGAGTATTACAGGCGCTCAATGCGCCTATGGCAGCTCCGAGGGAGATAACGCACAATAGTAGCAATAGTTTTTTATGAATTTTCATCGAAATTCCTCCTTTCGTTTTTATTTACCGTTTGTAAATTGCAACAGCGCTTGCTTAATCGCATTTCCCCACAAATCGTAGGCCGCTTTTGTAAGATGAAGCCTATCCGTGAAAAGGTCTTCTTGAAGATAGCCGAAGCGTTCATCGTAAATATTCGATTTATTTTCAACACTATACAGGACGGAAAACACATCGATATATTCAAAATTGCTACTTTCCTCGGCATATTCTTCCATTTGGTCGTTTAAGGAAATCAATTTCTCATCAAAGTCCTGCTCATAGTCAAAAGCGCCGACAATCCCGGAAACATAGAATATTTCAGCGCGAGGATATTTTACCGCCAATTCGTCTATGAGGTTCTTTGTATCGCGCACGGCTGTTTCCAACGGCGTCCCTGTACGAATATCGTTGCCTCCTACATGTACGAGAATATATTTCGGCGCTCCAAGGATGAGCTCGTCGAGCATATCCCGCCACCATGCCGAGGTTGTGCCGCCTATGGCAATATTGACGGCGGAAAATTCGTCGGCGAAAAGGTCAGTCGCCTGAGAAAAACATTCCTTACTGAACTGGGAATCTCCCAGCATCAGAAGTTTATCCGCCATATCCGTCTCTCCGTATTTATCCATATACTCATTAAACAAAGAGAGATAGCCGTCTGTATAAGTAAGCTCTTCCGTATCTTTCCACCTATCGAGAAGCTGTTCCTCCGTCCAAGGAGCCGTATAGGGTCCCACACGAATTAATCCGTTCCAAGTGCCTTTGATATAGCCCGTCGGATTTCCCGATATATCGCTGAAATACATTACTCCGTTTCCATACATCCAGCTATAATTTCGGCCATCAAATTCCCCGACATAACAATAGATTTTGTCCGAGGCTTCACCTCCCGCGCTCGCGCCCGTAAACGTCGTATAAAAGAAATTCTGCGTGCCTTCCCCATAACGGATCCATTCTCCTTCCGACGTATAGTAAATTCCCCCTTCATACGTGCTTTTATCGGGATATACGATATAGCCTCTTCCCTGCTGCCCTTTCTTCACTTCCGGAAATCCGCTCATTTCTCCTTCAAACCAATATACTCCCTCTCCTTTCCCTTCTTGATTGAACGTCACTTTCCCTCCACAGCCTTCGGGACTTCCGTTCTTAAATTCCCCCTCATATTTCCAGCCGTATGCCTTTATACTTCCGTCCGCGTTATATGTATTCCAATCGAATATCCCCTCCCCTTCAAACTTCCATTCCGTATTGAACTCTCCTTCATAGCTCATCGTATTCGCATACGTATATTTTCCTGTTATTGGCGTTCCGCAGGAAAATATTCCTTCCAGCTTATCTCCCGTACTATTCCACTCAAAAACTCCTTTCCCCTCATAGACTCCATTGGAAAATTCTCCCGTATACACACAATTTGTGAGTACCCACTCCAATTTTCCTTCGCCCTCCGGCTTTCCGTCCACCAATCTGCCCGTATATCTTCTTTCCTCATCTAACATGTAATCCGTCACTTGTTCTTCCATGCCGTCGGACGAACTATCGGGACGGGACGAAGAAGACGTATCCGAAACGTTTGCTCCACTGCTCGTTTCTGTATTTCCTTCTCCTCCGCAAGCGGCTGCAATTGCCAGCAAAGAAATGCTTAACATGGATAAAAACAAAAGTTTTATTGTTCTTTTTCTTTTCATGATTTTCCTCCTTGTTTTTGAAAATTCAATTAAAGTTCTATGACGAACAGGCTGACGCTCATCATAGGGGAGACGGGATAGGCGAGATTTTCTTTATATTCAGTATAAAGCTCGTCGCCGTCGGAATCATAATAATCGGCTGTAAGAGTACTCCGAATTATCGACTTGACGTTCGTCAATCGGCTGCAATCTAATCTCACATCGTATTCCGAAGGATTGACTACCGCGAGCGTGATTGTCTTACCGTTCGAGCTCACCGACGCGGAAACGTCGAGCCCGATTTCTTTATCTGCCTGCACTGCCGCATTTAAGGAATATTCCTGCATATATTGCCGATACATTTGCAATACATAACCCGCCCCCTGTAACGTTGCCGTTGTATCCGTAGTAGTGAGGCAACCCTGCGTCGCATTCAAGGTGCTGGAATAACAAGCCATTTCTACAATATCTGCATTTTCTATAAAACGATTGAGGACCGCCGCTATTCCCATGCCATCCTTTAAGCGGGAGGCTGTAACCGCTTTATCGTATGCGTACTCGGTAAAAGCTATCTTTACCGAAGCGCAGGCAGGGTATTTTTTTATCAATGCCCGATGCCGGGAAATTCGGTCATCTACATTATTGGCAATATTGGAAATATGCTTGAATACGTCCGTCTCGTCCCGCTCGCCGTAAAAATGTTCGGCCGTATAATCCATATACTCCTCGCAGTTTCCAAACATTGCGTCGTTCCATTCCGAAGCATTGTTTCCGACCGCGATGAGCCGCAAAGACGAATCTTTCTCCTTCATAGCCTCGGCAAAAAGATTATGGCGCTGTACATATTCCGACACGGGAATATGTCCTAACTGCCAATCCCCAAACATCTCGTTTCCTATGCCCCAATATTCGATTTCATAAGGCTCTTTATGTCCGTTCTCCGCGCGTTGACGGCCGTATTCCGTCGTTTCCGCACCGTTGCAGTATTCCACGAGATCCGCGGCGTCTTCGACCTCTCCCAATCCGTCGTTGACCATCATCAAAGGTTCGGCTCCGAGATACTCACAAAAAGCTAAAAATTCGTCCGTACCGAAATCGTTCGGCTCGATACCGCCGTAAAATCCCAGCGCTTCCAAATTCACCATATCGGAAGCCAGCATTTCCGCTTCGCTGGAAAAGCTGCTTTCCAATCCCATATAGTGAAGATTGCGACGGGAAGGACGTTTATCGCGGTCTCCGATTCCGTCTTTCCAATCGTAGCCGGAAAGAAAATTTCCGCCCGGCCAGCGATACATCGTTCCGTTCAATTTTTTCAGAAGCTCCAAGGTATCCCGCCTCATGCCTTGATAATTATCCGCAGGCATCAGAGAAAGAGAGTCAAACAGAGCATTTCCGGAAAGGACAGAGAGCGTAAATTTTGCATTATCCGTCGCCACGCCTTGAAACGAAAATGAATATTTCTGAAACCCTTCCCCTGCTGAAAGGTCTATTTCGACGGAATCCGACCAAGCGGAGGAAGAAAGTTCCACCTTTATTTTGGAATCCTGCGACGCATTTGCGTACAAATAACCGCTATATTCCTTTTTTTCCAAGGAAAGTTCTTCCTGAAAAATCCCGCCGCCCGCAGATATTTCCGCCGAATGTCCGCCGCTATATGTCGTTTCCGAATTGCTCTTTACAAAATCCTCCTCAACTGCACGCCAAGGAGAAAGTCCCACCTCTCCGATTTCATAATAAAATTTTCTGTCGAGAAGTATCTCCGACCAAATTCCGTTATAAATACAACTCTCTATGTGTTCGATAAACTGGCCATAGATATAGGGGGAAATTTTATCCTTTTTCTCCACCCCCAAATTGACGCGGAGCGTCCTATCATAAGTCTCCTCCGTCTTTGTAAGCGATGAGTCGCCTCCCGCGCCGCACCCTGCAAGCATGACCGAGCTCGCAAGGACTGCCGTCAACAGACATATAAATTTATTTGCCTTCATAAAGTTCTAACCCTCCCTCTATGCGTTTCTTTCAAAAGCAAAAATATTGCGAATACATTCAAGCGGTAATTTTGGTTTCCGCTCTATCGTTAAAAGTCCGTTCGTCTCCTGTTGAACATCGGTCAATTGCGTATAGCAAAAGCCCGCGAGATAGTCTATCCTCTTTAACGCGGACACGAGCCCCGTTACCCGCGCGCGATATTCTTCCAAATCGCTCGCTTTGTCGCCATATCCCCAGCCCTCGTCTCTGACCATTGCCACGCCACCGAATTCGGAGATAATCACCGCCTGATGAGAATATGTATAATTATCGGCAAAACTTCTGCCCCAATGATTTTGGTTGATGAGCTTTTCTCCCACCACGTAGTTTTTATCCCGATATTCCTTCAAGAGCGTCTCTGCGTTTTGCTCATATTCGTGCAAGGTCAATAAATCCCCGTTTAATTGATGCCAGCCGTCATTAATGACAATCAGGCGAGTAGGGTCTTCGGCGCGGACCTTTCGCTGTATCGCTTCTACAAACAACTGACATTCTCGGTTATTTTTT
>CAKXBD010000148.1 GCA_934871445.1 uncultured bacterium
GAACAATTTTGACGGCCATGCCTTTTATGCGGCGAAGAGCGTTTCGGACGGTCGGCGGAGAATTTTGTTCGGCTGGAACTGTATCAAGCTCGGAGAAAAAGACGGGGCGCCTTGGCAGTGGGGCGGGACTATTATTCCCCACGAGATTGTGCAGGAAAAGGACGGTACACTGAGTGTAAAATGTCCCGATGAGATAGCGGCGCAATATGGCACGGCGTTGCCGCTCGCGGAAGGAAGGACGCTCGGAAGTGTCGAACGAGAGAAGGGAAATACTTCTCTTGCAGAGGCGGGGAAAGGCGGAGATACATATTCGCTCGGCGGAGAGGGAAAGAGCCTCGTCCTCCTCGGAGACCTTCCCGAAAACGGAAGGATAGAAATGGCGTTTACCGCCTCGGACGATTGTGGGGATTTCGGAGTATATATGCGGGCAGATGAGGAATTAAATTGCTTTTATGCCGTAAAGCTCGAACCGCGCTTCAACCGCTTGGCATTGGATATTCAGCCGCGCGAAGATAATACGAGACATACTCAGATCGATGTAGAGCGATATTGTCCGATAAAAGCGGGAGAGAGAAATAAACTGATTATTATTTTTGAAGGGAGCGTATTGGAGGTATACGTAAACGACAAAGTCGCCATGAGTGCGCGCATGTTTGACCGAAGGGAAGGAAAATTCGGAATTTTTGCGCACAATACGAATGTACGTTTTGAAGATATAAAACTTTATCGATAAGGAGGACCGATATGAGAAGCACATTGATGTCATTTGCGGTAAAGGCGGCGTTATTTCTGTTGATTGCCAATATCGTTATGCTGATATTTGTGCCGTTCGGTACGGCGGAGTGGTACATCACGATTATTTCCGCCGGACTGATGGCAGTATTGATTGCCGTCGTCAAAGTAATATCCGTTATACGGGGGAGGAGAAACAGGGAATGAAAAAGAAATTTGCGGCGTTTCTTTTGTCGGCGGTGTGCCTGTTGAACGTGTTTGCCGTCTCAGCCTGTGGGGAAAAGGAGGAGGATAATCCCGTGGAAGAAAAACTTACTTATGCCGATTTATATCGGACGGAACAGAAAAAATCGGAACTCCTGACGGGAAAGGCGCTGTATAAGGCGTCGTATGGCTATACTCTTTGCGAGGAGCAGGGATATAATCATTTCCGTTATCAATACCGTACAGGCGGAGCTTTCTCCGACATGTCCTTCAAGGACGGAAGCTGGACAGGAGGAAGCGCCTCCATGGAGAACGGAACCATGCGCGCCGCGCAGGATACCGACGCCGTGCGGACGTTTTCCGTCCCCGTTTCGGGCCGCGCGCACGTTTACGGAAATCCCGAACTTCTTTCGGGCGAAAGAGCGAAGGTGTCGATTGTGCAGGGAGATACTCTCGTCGCGGAATATGAAATAACGGATAAAATCGGCGTCTATCATTCTCATACGCTCGAATTGAAGGAGGGAGAAACGCTCCGTTTTATCGTATCGGGCAACGCGGAGGTGTATTGGAATCCGACCGTCGATTATACGCTGGCGGAAGAGGTTTTCCTTCATCATACCGTAGACGGATATTACGGAGACGTTCATCCCTTTTACGACGAAAAATCGGGAAAATTGTATATGTATTACCTTTCTACCGGTCTTCAAACGCAAGATAAGGTCGAACAATACGCCTCGCTTCTCTCCGTCAGCGGGAATTTTATACAGTATGATGACGTTCAACTGAAAATGGACGAGACAAACCCGCCCGAACAGGAACTCTATTACGCTTTGGGCGTATATGTGGATAAGGACGGCCGCTATCGCAGCAGCTACGGCAAAGGAAATTATGCGGGAGGCTCCGTAAGCGACGACTTAATCGTCTGGAAAAACGCTGCCGAGCCGTATGTAGACGAAGCGGACGGACTTCTCAAATATACCTGGCGCGCCTATTTCGACGAGGGGGTATATTCCGGCCGCGACCCCGATATTTGTTACGACGCGGAGAGCGGAAAATACTACTGCGTGGTAATGAATTATTATTCCTCTGCGGAGGCGCAAGGGGAAAAGGGGCTCGCCCTCTATACGGCGGGAGAAGACGGCAGATTTTCCACCCAAGCAGTACGGCTGGTCGATTTGACGGGCAGGGGAGATCCCGAATGTCCTCAACTGAAAAAAATCGGAGATAGGTGGTATCTTTTCTATTCCGTTTACGGAACCGGTACGGCGGGAAATGTCGGGTATCTGACCTATCGCGTGGGGGACGTCGGCGTTTCTCCCGATAAAGTGGATTGGAATTCCAAACCCGAGCATGCCTTGGAGGGCGGCGACCTCCATGCCGCGCAGCTCTGCAAAGTGGGCGATATGTGGTATATGTACGGCTGGCTCAATTATACGCCGCACGCGAACGTTTGGGGCGGCTATCTCAACCTCGCGCGAGAAGTCTATCAAAAGCCCGACGGATTGCTCGGCACCCGCTGCGACGAATATCTCTCAGACCTTCTGAATATGGGGCGCGTCGCTTCTTTCGGAAAAGAAAATGTCGAAGTTTCGGGCATGAACGTTTCCGAAAACAGCTTTATTGTTTCGGGCGATACGGGAAAAGCCGCTCTCGACGGGACTTACGGCAGAAGCTGGCTCTCGGCGGATATTGAGCTTCCCGTTTCGGCAAGCTATGCCGGCTTTACGCTCTCCGAAGGCGGTACTACCTATTACGTCTGTCTCGAAAGAACGAACGGGGAACTGTATCTCTCCATAGACAGCGGCTCGGTAGGGTGCAGCATAAAGCTGGAAGACGCATCGGAAACCTCCTTCCGTTTGGAGGTCGTTGCGGACGGTCCGTTCATCGAAGCGTATGTCAATGACGAATATTCTCTTTCGTGCAATACCCGCCTGACGGGGAATTATACGCTCGGAATTGCGGGCGGCGGTGCGGGCGCGAAAATTTCCGCGGCGGAGGTATGTAAGCTCGCCGATTACAATAACATTTTCGATTAATCAATTTGACTGTATTTTCAACTCAAATAAATTCAGGGAGGAAAATTTATGAAATCCATTTTCAAAAAACTCGGTTGTTTTCTGACGTCTCTCGTATTGGGCGCTTCTGCTCTCGTCGGCTGTTCGGACGGCGGAGGAACGGGAAAAAATTCCGATAATTCCTTTTCCATGGTCGCTACTTGGACGGCGAGCGGGCTCGTCAACCATTACGACAGCAACACGTCCTGCAACGCATTCGACTACTTCGTTGTGGAAGGGCTTTGGCGGTATGTCCGTTCCACGGACGAAATTTTCTGCCAACTTGCGGCGGAGCTTCCCACTCATTCCGAAGCGCCTATCGAGGACTATAAAGACGTAATGGGGGCGGACGCCTATGAGTATTACGTCGAGAACGGCGCGACTACCGTTCCCGTCACGACGGGAAAAATTCGCGAAAACGCCAAATGGCAGAACGGCGAGGCCTTTACCGCGAAGGACGTATGGGCTTACTATTACATTATGCACCCCACGTCGAGCAACTACATGGCGGCGGTCAAGGTCGTGGACGACTTGACCGTGGAATTTATCTGGAACCCGCTCAAAGAGCCTGCGGATACGGTAAAGGAATTGCTTCTCGCGCAGGATAAATCGGGCACCGTAAAATACGACGTCTTTGCGGCGTATGTAGACCCCGTTTACGAAATCGTCATGGAAAGCCCCGTCAACGAAAATCCCAATCTCTGGGGCGCGTTCAACCGCTTTTCGACGGACGAACAGATTTCCGAGCTCAATATCACCAAAAATGCGTTCTTCAATTACAGTCCGAGCTGGTACATCGCTACGGGGCCGTTCAAGCTCGATACTTTCTCGGCGACGCAAATATTGCTCACCAAGAACGAATACTATTGGAACGCGGATAACATCGGCTTCGAGCGCGTCAAGCTGTATTCCTCCAACGACCTCAATCAGACGTATTCTTTGATTACGAACGGATATGTGGACTATTACGACGGGTTTATTCAGAAGAATACTTTGGAAAGCATGCTCTCTTCTAACAGCGATCTCGTCAATCTCAAAATGTATGACCCGGGTGCAATCGGAATCGTATTCAATCTCGAAAACGAAATCCTCACACCCGCAGTCCGCAGGGCGTTCCAATACATTTTCGACAGAGAGGAGATCACTCTTGCGGCAAATCCGTATGCCACGACCTCCTATTATCCCCTCCTCGGCATGGCTCCTTCCGAAGCCGAAACGTATATGAGCAAAGAACATTTTGAAGCTCTGCCCGAATATTCGCACGACGCGGCAAAGGCAGAAGAACTTCTCGAGGCGGCGGGCTGGAAGAAACAGGACGGGCATTGGTACGATGCGAGCGGCAAGCAGGTCAGGCTGACTCTCGGTACGCCCAGCACTTCGGATATTGCCTCTACCGCGGCGGAAGCGGCTGCCGCTCAGCTCACTAATTTCGGCATAACGGTGGACCTTCTCAAATCCAGCAACTTCTATTCCAATGCGACGGCGGAAAATTGCCCTTATGATTTAATGCTGGAATGGACGGACTTGAATATGTCCTTCTCTTATCCCACCGGCTCTTATAATCAGTTTTCCAGCGTCTATTCGCAGTGGATTCACGTCGACAGATATCCCACCGATTACGAAGATACACAGAAAGCAGGAAACGTGAAACTCGTGTTCGACGGATTGGACGGAGACGAAAAAACTTATGAATTTGCAGCGTATATTAACTCTTTCTACTCCGTAGACGAGGAAGATCTCACATATCTCGTGGACGTATTCAATACGGGCCTTGCAAATATGGACCTCGGAATTCAGTTCTTCCAGAACGTTACGGCTTCTACCCTCAACGTCGGGAAAATCAGCGGCGTGCCGCTCGAAGAATATTGGTCTAAGGACAGAAACGTGACTTACGTTCCCGCTGCGGGAACGGACGACTTCTTTGAAGTCGCCCGTACAAATCTTGTATATGCCACTAACTATATGTTCATTAACGGCGTCTATCAGCCGAATGTATAAAAAGGATTGACTTATGAACGAAAGCATGAATCCCGTCGGGGCGGCAACGCCCCCCGGGAAATCCAAAATTAAAAAATTTTTCGGGGTATGCG
>CAKXBD010000149.1 GCA_934871445.1 uncultured bacterium
ATTGCACAGAGAATCAAAGAATTGAGAAGAGATTACGGCATGACGCAATATGAGTTAGCGAAGAAAGTCGGGTGTAGTCAATCCATGGTGGTGCGTTGGGAAAAGGAAGAGTGTGAGCCTACGGCGAGTTCGATTCTTGCGCTTTCTTATGCTTTTGACTGTTCTTGCGATTATCTTTTAGGAAAGAGCGATTTTTGATATAGAAATTAAGGTCAGGGAGCACTATTGTGAGTATTATTGTCAATATTTATTATACGGGAAAGAACGGTGCAGCACGGAAATTTGCGGAGGAGATGATTTCGCGCGGAATTGTGAAAGAGATTCTCGAAGAATCGGGAAATGAGGGATATGAATATTTCCTTTCCGTAAAAAATCCGGAAACGCTCCTTTTAATTGATCGTTGGAAAGATCAGAAAGCTCTCGATAGTCATCATGCTTCGCCCATAATGGAAAAGATTCTGGCGCTTCGGGAAAAATATGATCTTCACATGCGGGTGGAAAGATTTATTTCTGAGGAAACAGAAATTTCAAATGAAGATGAAGCCTTTATCCGTAAATAATAGAACTTAAAACGAAATTTCTTTTTTAAGACGGAATATTTCTCCGTACAGAGGCAATCGATTTTTGACAGAGGTGCTCTACTTCTTGACTTAAAGGATAAAAACGTGTTATAATAAAAAAAATATAGCATTTGTTAAACGGGCAAGATCTTCAATAGTCATGCAAACAAAGGAAGGAATTTATGAGCAGAGCAGATCGGATTTTTATAGAGAATATTACGGATATTATGGAAAACGGCTTTTGGGATACCGAATTAGAGGTTCGTCCCCGATGGGACGACGGGACTCCCGCGCATACGGTGAAGAAATTCGGGATCGTCAATCGGTACGACCTTCGGGAGGAACTGCCCATTCTTACCATTCGCCGCACCGCATTCAAATCCTGTATTGACGAATTATTGTGGATATGGCAGAAAAAGAGCAATAATATCCATGACCTGCACTCTCATATTTGGGATAGCTGGGCAGACGAAAACGGCTCTATCGGAAAAGCATACGGCTATCAGCTTGCACAGAAGGCGAAATATAAAGAAGGGGAATTCGATCAGGTCGATCGTGTGCTGTTCGATTTAAAGAATAATCCTTCCAGCCGCCGCATGATGACGAATATCTATAATTTTGCGGATCTTCATGAAATGAATCTCTATCCTTGTGCTTACTCGATGACGTTCAACGTTTCGGGAGATACGCTCAACGGGATTCTCAATCAACGTTCCAACGACATGTTGACGGCGAATAATTGGAACGTGCTGCAATATTCGATTTTGCTCGTCATGTTCGCGCAGGTTTCGGGGTTGAAGGCCGGTGAACTCGTACATGTCATCTCCGATGCGCATATTTATGACCGACATATTCCCATCGTCAAGGAGATTTTGGAAAAGCCGCAGCACCCCGCTCCCAAGCTCATTGTGGATCCGGATATTAAAAATTTCTATGATTTTACGGTGGATAGCTTTAAGCTCGAAAACTATGAGTTTGAAAAGCTGGATACGAAAATCCCGGTGGCGATATGATTCGCGCGATTTTACATGCCGACCGAAATTGGGGAATCGGCCGGAACAATTCCCTGATGTTTTCCCTGCCCAAGGACATGAAATTTTTCCGCGAGACGACGAGCGGGAAGACTGTGGTGATGGGCGGAAATACCCTGCGTTCGTTTCCCGGCGGAAAGCCGTTGAAAAATCGTACGAATATTGTTCTTTCGCGAGGGCAGAGCAGGGATGACTGTATCGTTGTGTCCGATTTGGACGTTTTGAAATCGGAAATGAAAAAACGGAAAGCCGAGGATATTTATGTCATCGGCGGGGCGTCGGTATATGAGGCTCTGTTACCTTATTGCGAGGAAGTGCTCGTGACGAAGGTGGACGCGGAAGGCGGAGCAGAAACATTTTTCCCGAATCTTGATCGAAAGAAGCAATTTGTTGTCGTCGAAGAGAGTGAGCCGATAGAAGATAACGGGTATACGATACGTTTTGTGAAATACAGGAATACAGAGGTATGCGCGCTTTGAGATATTTCCGCAAAATCATTTTTGCGGAAATATTTTTATGTTTTTTCGGAATAGACCGCGGAATTTGTTGTCATATCCGAAAAAAAGTATTAAAATAGTAAAGTTAAAAAGACTGAAAAAGAAGGAATGAAATATGATTAGAGACGATTTGAGGAATATCGCAATCATCGCCCACGTCGACCACGGCAAGACGACGTTGGTCAATCAAATGCTGATGCAGGGCGGAATGTTCCGCGCCAACGAGCAGGTACAGGATCGGGTCATGGATTCCAACGATCTCGAACGGGAGCGCGGAATCACTATTTTGGCGAAGAACACTTCTGCGCATTATAAAGGCGTGAAGATAAATATAGTAGATACGCCGGGCCACGCCGACTTTTCGGGCGAAGTGGAGCGCGTTCTCAAAATGGTGAACGGAGCTCTGATACTCGTGGACGCGGCGGAAGGACCGCTTCCGCAGACGCGCTTTGTCATGCAGAAAGCGCTGGAACTCCAACTGAAACTCATTATCGTCATCAATAAGGTAGACCGCCCCGACGCGCGGATTTCCGAGGTCGTGGACGAAGTTTTGGAGTTGATGATGGATTTGGACGCCACGGACGAGCAGTTGGAAAGTCCCATCGTATACTGCTGCGGACGTTCGGGGACGTCCTCCCTCACGCCCGATAAACAGGAGGATAACCTCAATCCGCTTTTTGATACAATACTTTCCCATATTCCGCCTATGGAAATGGATACGGAAGGCCCTGCGCAGTTGTTGGTTTCCTGTATCGATTATAATGAATTTGTCGGCCGTATCGGAATCGGCCGCATCGAGCGCGGTACCGTCCGAGCTAACGAGCCCGTAAGTATTTGCAATTATAACGACAATAAAGTGCGCACAAATTGTAAAATCGCCAATCTCTATCAAATCGAGGGGTTGGAACGGGTCTCCGTCCCGACGGCGAAAGCGGGGGATATCGTGGTGTTTTCGGGAATAGACGGGTTAAATATCGGGGATACGGTATGCGAACCGACCAAGGTAGAACCGGTGCAGTTCGTCAAGATAGAGGAGCCCACCGTAGAGATGACTTTTTCCGTCAACGACAGTCCGTTTGCGGGCAAGGAAGGAAAATTTGTCACGACCCGTCAACTCCGCGAACGCCTGTATAAGGAATTGCTCCGCGACGTTTCCCTGCGCGTAAACGATACGGATACCGCTGATTCCTTCCGCGTCTGCGGGCGCGGTGAAATGCATCTTTCTATTCTCATCGAGACGATGCGCCGCGAGGGATACGAGTTTCAAGTCTCCACGCCCAAGGTGCTTTATAAGGAAATCGATGGCGAACTGTACGAGCCGATCGAGCGCCTCGTCGTAGATGTCCCCGAAGATATGACGGGGCCGGTATTTTCGGGTATGGGTAACCGAAAGGGTACGCTCGTGCACATGAGCGCGGTCGGCAACCGCATGCGCCTTGAATTTACCGTTCCCGCCCGCGGACTTTTCGGCTATAAGAGCGAATTTCTCACGGATACCAAGGGACAGGGAATCATGAATTCCGTTTTCTTTGAATACGAGCCTTATAAAGGCGATATGCAGCGCCGAAATACCGGCTCCTTGGTAGCCTTTGAGACAGGTGAAGCGGTGACCTACGGTCTATTCAACGCGCAGGGGCGCGGGACGCTTTTTATTACGCCGGGCACTCCCGTATATGAAGGCATGGTCGTGGGATACACCAATTTGGCGGACGATATCAATATCAATGTATGTAAGACCAAGCACCTCACTAATACTCGTTCGTCGTCGAGCGACGACGCGCTCACGCTGATTCCCGTCAGCAGAATGAGCCTCGAAGAATGTCTCGAATTTATTGCCGATGACGAGCTTTTAGAGGTGACTCCGAAATCTCTGCGTATCCGCAAGCGGATTTTGGACAGCGAGCTTCGCGCAAAAGCGAGATTCCGCGAAAAGAATCTCAAATAAAAAATCAAAAGGGGTATAAAGAAGGAAGTTTCCTGCATATCATAAGGTATGCAGGAAATTTTACATTCATTGACAATCGAACAACAGAAAAGTATTACGGTCACGGGTATAGAGAGCGTTTCGGCCTTTTCGGAAAGTCAAATTGTCCTTTGTCTTTTGGGGAATAATACGAAACTATATGTGACCGGTTCGGGATTAAAGATTACGGGCTTTTCCAAGACGAGCGGAACATTTACTGCGACGGGCAATGTTTCCGGCGTTCGTTACGGCGGGAAGAATCTTCGCGCGAAGCTGTTCAAATGACGGGGGCGGAGAATGGACGCGGCGAATCAAATCTTTGTTTTTCTCGTCTGCGTTCTCACGGGCGTGGCGAGCGGCGTCGTCTATGAAGTTTTCTATATTTTGAGAAAACTTTTTCCTTCGGCCTTCTCGATAGCGTTCGACGTTGCGTTTTTTTTAGTGTTTGCGGGCATGAGTATTTTTGCTTCCGTGCTGTTTGCGTTTCCGAATTTTCGGGTATATATGTATCTCGGAAACGCTTTGGGATTGATATTATATTTGAAAAGTATCCATTTAATAGTTGCTTTTTTGTGGAAACTGTGCTATAATAGAGCTAGAAAAGTACTAAAAAGACGAAAAAGCACGAAAAACTCAAAGAAAAAAGAGGTGCATTCAATATGACACAGGAAAAATTAAAACGAGTAGTTACCGCCGCTGCGGTAGCGGGGACGTTAGTCGTCGTCTGCCTGCTCGCCGTGATTTTGTACCAAGTTATAAAGATTGTCGTGCTGAATAATAAGATCGCAGACAGCGAAGCTGAAATATCTCGGCTCGAAGAACAGCGGGATAACAGCAAGAGCGATCTTGAATATTATCTCAGCGATTACTATTTGGAACAGGAAGCCCATAAGTACGGGTGGATTAACAAGGACGATAAGGTGGGAAAATAATGAATAAGACAGCCGTAATCGATATCGGTTCCAATTCCGTTCGC
>CAKXBD010000150.1 GCA_934871445.1 uncultured bacterium
CTTTCCATGATTCCGCAAAGAGGAAGGCGCAGCCGGCAAAGAGCAAGAGCGCTAAAATTCCGGCAAAGACGATCCCGCCCCGCTTCAAAACGGAATTCCCTTGCTTAAAGGAAGCGATCGACATAATCAAAAACAAAAGCGCCAATATTCCGAATAAGACGGCGAACGGGAGTCCCGGATATTTAGGAAGTCCGTCCAACCAGCGCAGGAATACTCCGTCGAAGGCCTTTTCTACGCCGTCGGAGAGCTTTCCCCAAAAATTCGTTACCCCACCGGGGAGTCCGCTCACTTTCACGAGATCTACTACAATGTAGCCTGCTGTCATCACGAGCGCTGCAAGAAAGCCCAATACATCGAGAAAACCACTGAATTTTGCACGTTTAAAATCTACTTTTTCCATTTTTTACCTTCCTTATCAATATCTTACTTTTCTATTTTAACACAATTTTTCGCGGCTGTCAATACCTCTATGAAAAGATTTTGTGCAAATTTTGTATAATTTTACACTGTATCGGATTTTTTCAAAAAATCAAAATTTTAAGATTTCCGCAGGGGTATCGACGAGGCGACTTGCGCCGTTCTTCAAAAGAAATTCCCGACTCTTAAAGCCCCAAGTAACGGAAATACAAGGAATTTCGGCATTGACGGCCGTCTGAATATCCACTTCCGAATCCCCCACATATACGGCACCCGACTTATCCGTTCCCAAGCGTTTCAAAGCCGCAAGGACGGAATCGGGCGCGGGCTTTTTCCGAATCCCTGACGCTTCGTTTTCTCCGACTGCCGCGACGACGAGGCCGGAAAAGAAACGCTCTGCCAATAATTTTACGGCATAGTCGGCTTTATTGGATACGATAGCTGTACAGCGCCCTTCCGATTTCAGTCGCGCCAATAATTCCATAATGCCCGGATAAGGCTTGGTCGAGTCGAAACAATGTTCGCCATAGTAACGCTTGAAAAATTCAAAAATATCCGAAAAACGGGGATTGGATTCGCCGTCGGGTACGGCCCGCCGCATCAAGAGCCTTATTCCGTTGCCTACAAAGCGTTGAACCTCGTCCCGTGTCCTTTCGGGACAGCGATAGGCAGACAAAGCGGCATTGACGGAGGAAGTCAAATCGTCGAGCGTATCGAGCAGAGTACCGTCTAAATCGAAAATATAAGCGTCAAACATAGGCAAAAACCATATTACAAAACCGAACGAATGGCTTCGACAGCGCCGTTACGATTTTCGCTGTTTGTCTTGACGTAAATAGCGGAGATATAATTTCGCGTCGTCCCCTCGGAAATTTTGAGTGCGGCGGAAATTTGGCGGTTCGTAAAGCCCTCATACAGCATCAGCGCGATTTCCACTTCTCTGTCGGACAGGGAAAAGGCGCGTTTGAGCTTGATTTCCCGATCAGAGGAGACATTTTTTGCCGCATCCGCGATACGTTTTGCGATTTTTGCAGGAAGAATAGTATCTCCGGCATACGCATTTTTCACCGCGTCGATGAGCGCCGTACTTCCGATATCTTTGAGGAGATAACCGCTGGCACCGTTATTGATGGCGTTGAGAATATAGTCGCTGTCATCGAAGGTCGTGAGGATGACTACTTTCACGTCGGGATATTTCGTCTTGATGCTCTGTGTTGCCACTACTCCGTTCATATTGGGCATACGAATATCCATAAGGACTACGTCGGGCCTGTCTTCCTCCATTTTTTTCAGAGCGTCAAATCCGTCAAAGGCTAATCCCACGACCTCTAAGCCCGAATCCGTTTCCAGAACGCTCTTGATCCCCTCGGCCAAAATCACCTGATCGTCCGCAATCATTACTTTTATTTTTTTATCCATGTTTTCACTTCCTTGTTTATTCCCGTGCCCCGTCTGCGGGCAGCGTCAAATGAATTTCAAATCCTTCGTCCGGTTCGGAGACGAACCACAGCTCTCCGCCGAGGCTCTCCGCCCGCTTCGACATTCCCGTAAGTCCGAATCCCTCTTTCATCTCGTTAATATTCACGCCCGAACCGTTATCCGAAAGCAGAAAATTGATTTTCCCTTCCGTTTCCTTCAATTCAAACCAAAAGGCCGTAGCTCTGCCATGACGGAGACCGTTAGAGATCCCCTCTTTCAAAGTATTGCACAAAAATCGGTACTTCGCGTCCGAAACAGCTATGTCGTCTATATCTGAACGAATTTTGATTCCCGTTCCGTCCGTCGATTCGTTGATGATTCCCTGCAACGCATTTTCGAGAGTCTGCTTTCCCGGATTTCCCGAAAGCAGGTGCACGCTCTCGCGGAGCTCTTCCAAGGCGTGTTTCGCTTGAAGATTAGCGGCGATAATCTTGCTTTTCGCGTCCTCGGGATTTTTATCCAAAATGAGCTTTGCCGCTTCCGTCTGCATGATGACCGTCGTGATGGAATGTCCCGCGGTATCGTGAATGTCCTTGGCAATTCTCTGACGTTCTTCGAGCGCCGTTACCTCCGCAAGGTCGTCATAGGCCTTCTGCAATTCCGCCTTGCTTTCATCGAGTTCTTTCAGCGCCTTGCTCAACCGTACATATTGGCGGTAGAACCGAACGGCAAAATTGACAAATACGAAATGAATCAACAGAATCAAGAGATCGTTGAACGACTGTGCCAACACGCCGAGGACAGATGCGCTTTCCCCGTAGCGAAACCAATTGGAGGCCCCAAAGGTAATGACGTATACCACCATACACAGCGCACAGACGATTATGGAAGGGAGCATTTTTTCCGAACTGATATAAAATTCGGTGAGAATGATCATATAGAGCGTGCTCAGATAGGTACTGCCCGTCACCGCGGTCAGGACGAACGCCGCCACACAGTCGATGACATAGCAGTAAACCTTATTTTTGAATTCCTTGACAGCAAACAGCTTGACGGCTTCGGAGACGGTAAGAACCGTCTCTATTCCGAGCGTCGCCGCCAAAGCGCCCCATTTATGCAGCCGAAAAGCCGCGCCGGCCTGTTGAAGCAGAATGAGCAATTCCACGAGAATGAGAATCCCGAATAATAATTTTTTGCCGAAGCTGAAAAAACGTTCTTCTTCCTTAAAATCGGGCTTTTCAAAAAATTTTGAGAGTCGAAAACGATGTTTTTTCTTTGGCGCCTGCGGAGTTTCCGCAGGCGCCGCCATGGCGGCTCGTTCTTTTTTTCTCTGCATTTTATTTAACCACCCTCCCCTTTGCCGAGGATTGCACCGACAGAATATTTTTGATGAATTTCTTTCATCTTTCCGCTGCAATAATAGCTGTATGTCCCCGCGGGGGAATAGATAAAATGATCGTAAAATTTTACGTTATGAATACTGCAAATCATCTCGCATTGTCCCGTTGTCTTATCGTCCGTCTCGGAGGGAAAACAATTTCCGTTCGGGTGATTGTGGACGGCTATCAGTCCGTCGGGTTTATTTTCGAGAATCAACCTCGTGAGCTGTTCGGGACGAATGACCACGCGGCGCAGCTCGCCGGAAGAAAAGCGTTTACAGAAAAAAATATTCTTCGCCTTGTCGAGCAGATAAAAGTCCAAGACCTCGTTTTCTGCGGGCGCATATCTTTCCTCCACATAGGCCAAAAAGGTGCGTTCTTCAAATGTTTTCGGATAGGTATCCTCCCGTCCCGCATAGTACGTCTCAAAAAACTTTCCGATGCAGCACAGATAGGCGGCGACGTTTTCCCCCACACCCTCCACGGCCTTCAACCTCGATACGGGAGCGGAAAATATTCTCGGAATGGATCCGAACGCTTCCAGCAGACGATGCGCCAAGTCGTTCGTATTCAGTCGAGGAATCGCATTGAAAAGGAGGATTTCTAAAATCTCGTGCTCGCAAAGTCCTCCCGAATCGAGCTTTTCAATAATTCTATGGCGATGGCCTTCATGTCCGGACATAGCTTTTCCTCCCACCTTTGTTCTCCCGTGTTTATTGTACCACATTCCCGCAAAAAAGTCAAAGCCTGTCCCGCTCAGGAAAATATTTTTTCGGATTTTTCCCCTTTGTTTCCTTCATTTCTGTTTACCTGAGCAGAAAAAGCGTGTATAATAATAAAGAATAGAAAAAAGGACCGGTGATTTATATGGCTCATGTAATGGAAAACTATTTTAACGATATCGTCGAATCTATCTGTAAAACGGTGAAATTCGATTCTTCCTTGAAGCCCGCGGAAGGGAATTATCCCTTCGGCAAAGAGACCGCAGACTGTCTTAACTACTTTCTTTCTCTCGCGGCGGATATGGGCTTTGAGACGCACAATTACGATAACTACATCGGAGAAGTTATTTTCGGGGAAGGGAAAGAGTTTGCAATTCTCGCACACCTCGACGTCGTTCCCGCCGGCAGCGGTTGGAGATTTCCGCCCTTCGGCGCCGTAATCAACGACGAAACCTCGGAAGGCGGCATGCCCGGCGTCAAAATCTGGGGCCGCGGCACCATGGACGACAAGGGGCCCGCAGTGACCGTGCTCTATTGCCTTAAAGCGCTGAAAGACGAAGGCTTCCAACCCCGCCGCAAAATAAAATTGATCGTAGGCTGTAACGAGGAATGTGGCTGGGCCTGTATCGACCACTATAATAAGGTGGCAAAAATGCCCGAGGAAGGATTCTCTCCCGACGCGGATTTTCCCGCCATCTATGCAGAAAAAGGAATCCTTCACTTCTCCGCCTCCTTCCCCTTGAAGAATCCCCCCTTCCGTTCCCTCGCGGCGGGCGAACGGGTGAATATGGTATGCGACGACGCAATCGCCGTCCTCACCCCCGACGCCGCCGAAAAAGTTTTGGGGTACACGCCTGACGAAGGCATCTCTTTCGACTTCGATAAAGAGAGCAATACTCTTCGGGTTCGCGGAAAATCGGCGCACGGTTCTACGCCCGAAAAGGGAGCGAACGCCCTCGGCGCCATACTGAAATTCTTCTCCTCCTTTGACGAGGATTGCAAGAAAGCCTATGATTTCCTCTTTGCCGACCGTTGCAGCCTGAAAGAGATGAAGGACGAGAC
>CAKXBD010000151.1 GCA_934871445.1 uncultured bacterium
GAATGGTACCGCACTGCCAAGTTCTGCCGATGGAATCTTCAAGGTGGAAGTCGATTTTAGGGCCGTAGAAAGCGCCGTCCCCCTCGTTGACGGTATATTCGAGGTGGAGTTCTTCGAGCGCGCGGCGGAGCGCCGTGGTCGCATTCTCCCAATCCTCGTCGCTGCCCATGCTGTTTTCGGGGCGGGTGGAAAGTTCCACGTGATACTTAAATCCGAAGAGCGTATAAACTTCATTAATGAGCCTTACGACATTTTTTATCTCGCCCGTAATTTGCGAAGGCATCATAAAAATATGCGCGTCGTCCTGCGTAAAGCAGCGCACGCGGAAAAGTCCATGCAACTGTCCCGACTTTTCGTGACGGTGAACGATCCCCAATTCGCCCATGCGGATAGGCAAATCCTTATAGCTGCGGGGTTCCGTCTTGTAAACGAGAATACCGCCCGGACAGTTCATGGGTTTAATGGCGTAATCTTCTTCGTCCACTTTGGTGGTATACATATTTTCTTTATAATGGTCCCAATGGCCCGAGGTTTCCCAAAGGGAACGGCTGAGCATAATGGGCGTGGACACTTCTACATACCCCTCGCGATCGTGAATCTGTCTCCAATATTCGACGAGTGCGTTTTTCAAAATCATGCCGTGCGGCAGGAAGAAGGGAAAGCCTTTTCCTTCGTTGAGGAGCGTGAAAAGTTTGAGCTCTTTTCCGAGCTTGGTATGGTCGCGCTTTTTCGCTTCTTCGAGCATGTGGAAGTAAGCTTCCATTTCGTCCTTTTTCGCGAAAGCCGTACCGTAAATACGGGTGAGCATTTTATTGTGTTCGTCGCCTCTCCAATAGGCGCCCGCGATATTGATGAGCTTGAACGCCTTAATTTTTCCGGTGGAAGGAAGATGCGGGCCGCGGCAAAGGTCGGTAAAATTGCCTTGTTTATAGAAAGAAATCGTTTCTCCTTCGGGCAGATCTTCGATGAGTTCCACCTTATATTTTTCGTCGTAGCCCTCCATGAGTTTGAGCGCTTCTTCTCTCGGAAGTACAAAGCGTTCAACGGGAAGATTGCTCTTGATGATCTTCTGCATCTCCGCTTCGATTTTTGCGAGGTCTTCCTTTGTGATGGGCGTAACGAAATCGATGTCGTAATAAAATCCGTTCTCGATGACGGGGCCTATCGCGAGCTTACAGGTGGGATAAATAGTTTTGAGCGCCTGAGCTAAAACGTGCGCGCAGGTATGACGATAGACGTGCAGCCCTTCCTTGTCTTTGAGTGTCACGATTTCCAGCGAATCCCCCTCTTTGAGAACGTGAGAAAGGTCTACCGCCTCCCCGTTCACCTTTGCGCATACCGCGTTTCTCGCCAAGCCCTCGGAAATCGCCGAGGCGGCCTGCATACAGGTAGCGCCGTCTTCAAGCTGCATGCTTTCGCCGTTTTTGAGAATGATGTTCATAAGCTGAATCCTCCGTACTTCAATTATCCGTCTTTGTTTTTTGTATAAAAAAATCCTCAAACTCTGAAAATTCCGAGAGTTTAAGGACGCAATACTTTCGTTTGCGCGGTTCCACCTTAATTGCCAAATACAATTTGACCGCTTTTCTATTTTATCGTAAAATTACGATTTTATGACAAAATCATAAAATCCCGCAAAGTGGTTTCACCTTTGTCCCGAATTGCCCGCCTTACAGCCGAGGAGCGGACTCTCTGAAAATCCGAAAAACAACGCTACTTGTCTTTACATGATATATTTTAACCGTTTGAAAAAAGTTTGTCAACCGTTTTCAGCAGAAAACCACCTTTTCTCTGTAATATTTTTTTAGAAACACTTTCGTTTGTTTATCGGGCGAACCGAAACAGTAAATGTTATCCGCGCCGCTCAAAAGAATTTCCCGAATCGGATTCGCGCGGCCGCCGATCAAGGAACTGCGGTTCAGGACGCGATAATCCTCGTCGTACAGTTTTCCCTCTTTCAAAAATACCTTTCCGTTATTTTCTCCGATGAGGAAGTCGAGAAAACTTTCGAGCGAAGCCGACGTGAATTCCGAGGGAATATACTCCGCAATTCCCCGCCAACGAGTTTTGAGGTCGTGAAGCCGGAAATTGAACATGCCGTCGATACAATATTCCTCAAAGCCGCGGATTTGTTTTTTGATATATTCTCTGTCCTCGGGAAGGTCCGCCGCGACCAGCGCGGTGATCAATATATCCCTTTCCTCCGCCGACAGGAGCGGCAAAAAAAGATTTTTTGAAAAATACTGATATTTATATCCGACCGCGATGACGTCCGCGATATTTTCCTCCGTATAATTGCGGATATACGGGCAGTACTTTCTTTCCGAACGAAAGACGAGAGTCGTCCTGTCGCCGTCCGTTTCCAATCCGCAGTCGGTGGGAAGAAAAGAAAACTTATCCGTTACTTTGCCGTAAAGGTAAGACATATACGGGCTTTGAGCGCCGCTTTGAGTGACCGTTATTTTTTCCACAACATTATTGTATGCCGCGGAAACGGAATTATTTATTCTTGCCGTAAAATTTCTATGCAGAAATCTTCCGTTCCGTTTATTTGCTTGACTTGAAAGGAAAAAAAAGCTATAATATAACGAAAGTAAAGTATTTTTAAGGCGCGGGCACACCGCGGTTTCGGAGGTCGTCTCACTATGGACATGAAGTCGGTGGAAAGCAAATGGCAGGCAAGATGGGAGAAATCCAGACAGAACAATTTCAATAAAAAGAATTCGGACAAAAAATGGTATGTTCTCGAAATGTTTTCCTATCCTTCCGGCGCAAAACTGCACGTCGGACATTGGTACAACTACGGCCCGACCGATTCCTATGCCCGATTCAAAAAAATGCAGGGATATGAAGTATTTCAGCCGATCGGCTTCGACGCCTTCGGACTCCCCGCGGAAAACTATGCCTTAAAGACGGGGATTCATCCCAAAGACTCCACGGAAAAAAATATCGCTACAATGGAACAGCAGCTTCGGAACATGGGCGCGATGTTCGATTGGTCCGCGGAAGTCAAAACCTGCGAAGAGGACTATTATAAATGGACGCAGTGGCTGTTTTTGCAGCTCTATAAGAAGGGCCTCGCCTATCGGAAGGAAGCGCTCGTAAATTGGTGCCCCTCCTGCGAAACGGTCCTTGCAAACGAACAGGTTGTGGACGGAAAATGCGAACGCTGCGGAGCCGTGGTTTCCAGAAAAAGTATGACACAGTGGTTTTTGAAAATCACTGATTACGCCGAGGAGCTTTTGAAAGACCTCGACGGTTTAGATTGGCCGGAAAAGACCAAGCTCATGCAGAAAAACTGGATCGGAAAATCCACCGGCTGTGAAATTAACTTCGATTGTGAAACGGGAGACGTCATCACGGTATTTACGACCCGTCCCGATACGGTATTCGGCGTCGATTACGTCGTTCTCGCCCCCGAACATCCCCTCGTGAAAAAATTCAAAGCCGCTCATCCCGAGCGCGCCGTAGAGATTGACAAGTATGTGCAATACGCCTCCGAGGCGAACGATATAGACAGACTCTCCACGGCACGCGAAAAGACGGGCGTATTTACGGGAGCCTTTGCAACACACCCGCTCACGGGAAAACAACTGCCCGTATACCTTGCGGATTATGTACTCTATTCCTACGGAACGGGCGCCGTCATGGCCGTTCCCGCGCATGACGAACGCGATTATGCGTTTGCAAAAAAATATAATCTTCCTATTACGCAGGTCATACAAAAAAAGGGCGGCGAAACGGTGCTCCCCTTCTGCGAGGACGGCATTCTCGTGAACAGCGGCGAATTCGACGGACTGTCCGGAGACGAAGCCCGAAACGCCGTCGCCATTTATCTCAGCAAGCTCGGAAAGGGTTGTAAAAAAGTAAATTACCGCCTGCGCGATTGGTCGGTGTCCCGCCAAAGATATTGGGGCGCCCCCATTCCCATGATTCATTGCGAAAAATGCGGCGTGGTTCCCGTCCCCGAGAAAGATTTGCCCGTAAAACTTCCCTATGACGTGGAATTTCGGCCTACCGGGAAATCCCCCCTCGCAGCAAACGAAAAATTTATGAACTGTTCCTGTCCCGTCTGCGGCGGAAAAGCTCGCCGCGATCCCGACACTCTGGATACTTTCGTTTGTTCGAGCTGGTATTATCTCCGCTATCCTGACGCACATAACGACAAGCAGCCTTTCTCAAAGGAAATCGTCGATAAAATGTTGCCCGTAGACGTGTATGTCGGCGGCGCGGAGCATGCCTGCATGCACCTTCTCTATGCCCGCTTTATCACCAAGGCGCTCAGGGATATGGGTTATCTCAATTTCAGCGAGCCCTTCAAACGGTTGGTGCATCAGGGAGTCATTCTCGGCCCTGACGGAAATCGCATGTCAAAATCCAAAGGAAATGTCGTTTCTCCGGATAAATATATCGAAGAATACGGCTCTGACGTATTCCGTCTCTATCTCATGTTCGGTTTCAGTTATACGGAAGGAGGGCCTTGGAATGACGACGGCATCAAGTCCATCGCAAAATTCGCCGACCGAATCGAACGTTTGGTAAGAAAAGCGGCGGAAACCGAAAACAATAACATAGAAGCAAACACAGCCGCGGAAAAAGAATTGAATTATATCCGCAATTACGCCGCCAAGAGTATCACTCGGGATTTGGAGGCCTTTTCCTTCAATACCTCCGTTGCGAGACTGATGGAATACCTGAATGTCCTTCAAAAATATGAAGCTCTCGGTACAGAGAGGAATATAAAATTCTTCAAAGCGTGCGTGGACGATTTCCTCCGCCTGCTCGCACCCTTTGCCCCCCATTTCACCGAAGAACTTTGGGAAATTACGGGACATAAGAGCTCCGTATTTGAGGAAGCCTATCCCATCGCTGACGAAAGTGCTCTCGTCAAGGACGAAACGGAATACGCCATACAAATCAACAGTAAAATCCGCGCGAAGATGATGATTGCCAAAGGACTTTCCAATGAGGAAATTCAAGCAGCCGTATGTACTTT
>CAKXBD010000152.1 GCA_934871445.1 uncultured bacterium
CAAAACAACATACCTTATCCGGCGTCAAAAGCGTATGCGAACTCTTTTATGAACGAGATATTCTCGTCAATCCCGATGTGGATAAGGATTTATTTTCGGGAATCTCCCGCGTAAAAAGCTATTTGAACGAAAAAAACGGGCTGCCCAATCTATATATCTTTTCTTCCTGCGTCAACCTCATTCGGGAATTCAAGGGATATTTCTGGGGAAACGGAGACGTACCGAAAAAGACCGACGATCATTCCTTAGATGCACTCAGATATTTCTTGATGTCGAGACCGAAAAAATTACCTCCCGAACCGGAAAAATCACTCATTCAAAAAGATAAGGAAAGGCGGTGGAGACAAATCTCCGCAAGGAGATTCACGGATTGAATATTCAAAAAAGGGGGTCCTTATGGCCGGAAAGAAAAAACAGGAAAAAATCGGAGATGCGCTTTTGAAAGTCGCTCTCGGTTATCGATTGCAGGAAATTACGGAAGAATATGCCGAAGTGGACGGAAAATTCAAGCTCACGAGGCGAAAGGAAACGAAAAAAGATATTCCGCCCGATTTGAAGGCAGTACAGCTATTATTGGCTTCGGACAGCGAGGACTTGTCCTCGATGTCCGAGGCACAGCTGGAAAGAGAACGACAACGCTTACTGGACGAGCTGAAAAGCTCCGAG
The DNA here is from genome assembly GCA_934871445.1 of uncultured bacterium. Lineage (GTDB taxonomy): Bacteria > Bacillota > Clostridia > Christensenellales > Borkfalkiaceae > Scatosoma. The sequence goes on from CAKXBD010000152.1 coordinate 667, forward strand.
GACAAAAAGCGGGCGGGAACAAAAAGCAAAACGCCTTCTGAATCGAAAGGAAAAAACGGAAACGAGGGAACCCCGACCGCGGCGGCTGAAAAGAGCGGGGGCGGGGACACGGAAGTGAAGGAAAAAAGCGAAGGTGGGAGAGACTTGACCGCGGTTACTGAAAAGAGCAGGGACAGATGCATGGAAGAAAAGGGAAGAAACGGAGGCGAGGAAGAACCGACCGCGGCGGTTGAAAAGAGCGGAGACGGGGACACGGAAGAAAAGGGAAAAAACGGAGACGAAAGAAAAGTGAGCGCGGCGGTTGAAAAGAACAGGGCCGGGGACACGGAAGAAAAGGAAAAAAGCGAAGGCGGGAGAGACCCGACTTTGGCGGTTGAGAAGCACAGAGACGGGGACATAGAAACGAAAGAAAAAAGCGGAGATGGTAATATAGAGGAAAAGGAGACAAAAAAGGGCGGGGAAGCTCAGAAGGCGAGGACGAGAGAGAAAGGGACGGAAGAAGCGACAAAGAAAATCTCGGAGACGGCAAACAATGCTCCGAAAAGGAGAACGGCGCGGAGAGCGGCAAAGCGAAGGCGAGCCGTAAAGAAAAAGGAAAGGGAAAAACAGGAGGATACAAAGATATGACAGAGACAGAAAAGGAAGAACGGCGGCGGGCAAAAATTGCCGCGGAGGTCACGGAGGATTTTGAAAGGAGACGGGATGCGAGGCGGAGCGTCGAGAGCGGCTGGCTGCTGAATATGAATTTTTTCAGCGGAAACCAATATTGCGACATTTCGCCCGCGGGCGGAATCGTCGAGGAGGACAAGCGCTTTTACTGGCAGTCGCGGAGAGTGTTCAACCATATCGCGCCTACGATCGATTCGAGAATCGCCAAATTGACGAATATGCGGCCGCGGCTCCGCGTGAAGCCTTTCTCCGACGAGGAGGCGGACGTCAACGCCGCGAAACTTTCCTCGGGGATTCTCGATTACGTACGGGAGAGAATCCGATTCGACGAGACCATAGCAAAAGCGCTTTTATGGTCCGAAACGTGCGGATGCGCCTTTTACAAAATTACCTGGGATCGGGACGGCGGCAGGCAGGTGGCCGTCGACGGCGGATTGCCCGTATACGAAGGGGAAGTCTCCGTCACCGCCGTCCCGCCCTTTGAAATCTTCCCCGACCGCATGGGCGCGGAAAATATCGAGGAGCTACAAAGCCTCATTCACGCTCAAGCCGTTCCCGTCGCTTACATCGAAGAAAAGTTCGGCGTCGTTTTGAAGGGACGAAAAATTACCGAGCTCGCTTTGGCAGGGTACAGCGAACCTTCCAATGGAAAAAATCCCGCTTTACAGACAGGGGGAAGTCATCCGCCCGAACAGGAAGGGGATTCGGAAATCCTCATCGAAAGATATTCCCGCCCCTCTGCCAAGGAACCTGACGGAAGGCTGGAAATCGTAGCGGGCGGAAAGCTCCTGTATCTCGGCCCCCTTCCCTATCTGAACGGGGAACGCGGAGAAAGGCGCTTCCCCTTCGTAAAACAGGACTGTTTAAGACTCCCCGGCGCGTTCTTCTCGGGCAGTATCGTAGACAGGCTCATCCCCATACAGCGCGCCTACAACGCCGTCAGAAACAGAAAACACGAATTCCTTAACCGCATCTCTATGGGCGTTCTGACCGTCGAGGACGGCTCCGTGGACGCAGACGAGCTCGCGGAAGAGGGGCTTTCGCCGGGAAAGGTGCTCATTTACAGGCAGGGCGGAAAACCGCCCGAAATGCTCGACTGCGGCAGCGTGCCCGCAGAATTCGCCGCCGAGGAGGAATGGCTCGAAAGAGAGTTCGTCGTCGTGAGCGGAATCAGCGATCTGTCGCAAAATTCCACTCCGTCCAGAGTCACTAGCGCTTCGGGATTACAGTTACTGCTTTCCCAAGACGAATTGAGACTTGCCGCCACCGCGGAAAACATCTCCGACGCGCTGAGGGAAACGGGAAGACAGATTTTGAGACTTTACAGACAATTCGCGGGGAGTGCAAGGCTGCTCACCCTCACGGGCAAGAACAAAAAAACACAGGTCTATTACTTCAACGCCGCCGATCTCGCCGCAAACGACATCCTCTTCGAGATCGAGGAAAAAGATACCCCCCTCGAAAGGAGGGAAACGCTCATGAAGCTCTTGGAGGCAGGGATTCTGACCGGAAAGGACGGCGTGCTCTCCGAAGAAAACCGCACGCGCATCCTCGAAGAATTCGGATTTGAAAATTACGAAAATTCACAGGATCTTTCCGCTCTGCACAGAACCAAGGCGGGAGAAGAAAATTTGCGGTTGAAGTCGGAGAACGTCTCCCCCGACGTCTACGACGACCACGCTCTGCACGTCGCGGAGCACGTGCGCTTCCTCTTATCGGAGGAATTCAAAAAAATCGAGTCGGAAGAACTCAAACAAAGATACGTCTCCCATATCGCCGAGCACAAAAAAATGCTGCGGGAACAAGAGACGGAAAAAAATCAATGAGACAAAAGGAGGAAAAAATTATGGAAAAAGAGGAGAACGTTTTACAATGCGGAAAAAACAAAACGGAGCATGCCGCGGAAACGGAACGGGAAAAGGAAAAGGGCTCGGCGGTTTTGGGAAAATTCCGCGACGTGGACGCCCTCAAAGAGGCTTACAGCGCTTTGGAGGCGGAATTTACCCGTCGCAGTCAACGCCTCAAAGAACTGGAAAAAAGAGCGGACAATTCCCTGAAAACCGAGGAGGCTCCTTCGAGCACGGAAAAACCCGAAGAGGAATCGAAATCGGACGCGGAACCCGCTCCTGCCCAAAGCCTGTCCGAAGCCGATACCGCGCAGAGGACGACGGCTCAAAAATTCGATACGGCGAAGGAAAAGACCGAAAACGAGCTCTATGAGGCCGCCAAAAATTCCGAGGCGGTCAGATTGAGGATCATCGGGGATTACCTCTCGTCTCTGAGGGGCGCCGACGCGCCTTTGATGCGCGGGGGAACGGGTACGCTTGCTCCTTCTCCCGTCAGAGCCAAATCCATTTCCGAAGCGGGTACCATGGCTCTGAACTATTTCAAAAAAGACAGTCAAGCGTAAACTATTTTCAAAAAGGAGAATTTATTATGGTTACAATGCAAACTGCGGACAACGCTCTGAAATCTTTTTATCTCGACGCTGTGACAGAGGCGCTCAACATGAACGTCAATCCGCTCCTCGCACAGATTAAACGCTCTACCGCCGACGTCTGGGGAAAAGACGTCAGAAAATTGGTGCGATACGGCATCAACGGCGGCATCGGCGCCGGCACCGAAACCGGAAATCTGCCCGAGGCCTCCGGTAATAATTACGTTCAGTTCGTCTCTTCCCTCAAAAATCTCTACGGGACGATAGAAATTTCCGATAAGGCGATCCGCGCTTCCGCTAACAATGAGGGCGCTTTCGTCAATCTGCTCAACGACGAAATGCAGTCCCTTATCAGAAGCTCGTCTTTCAATTTCGGCAGAATGCTCTACGGGGACGGTTCGGGCTCGCTGTGCGCTATCAAAACGGTAGCTTCCAATAATCTCGTCACCGCGGACAGCGTCAAAGCTCTGGCCGAAGGTATGGTCGTCGATTTTTGCTCCTCCACGGGCGCCGTCATCGCGTCCGCAAGAGGCAGGAAAATTTTGAAAATCGACAGGGAAAACAAGACCTTCTCCGTCGACGGGGCGACGCTCTCTGCGGAGACCGTTCCCGCGGGATCCAAAATCGCGCTGCAAAATTCCTACGGCTATGAAATTACGGGGCTCGGCGCGCTGTTCTCCGATTCGGGAACTCTGTACGGCGTAGACAGGGAGGAACACCCTTGGCTCAAACCTTACATCAAAGAAGATGTCGGCACCATCAGCGAAAATATCGTACAGACCGCCATCGATACCATTGAGGAAAATTCCGGCGGAAAAGTCAATTTTATCGTCTGCTCCTGGGGAGTGAAGAGGGCTTTGGCCGAATTCTATACCCAATACAGGACGTTCATGCCGACCGAAGAAATCCTCGGCGGTTACAAGGCGTTGATCTTCAACGGGATTCCCGTGGTCGCCGATCGGTTCTGCCCCGAGGGAACGATGTATCTGCTCAATACCGAGGATTTCTGTCTGCATCAGCTTTGCGACTGGCAGTGGCTGGAAAGCGAGGACGGGAAAATTCTCAAACAGACCGCCGGAAAGCCCGTATATACCGCAACTTTGGTGAAATATGCCGAACTCATCTGCAATCGGCCCTTCGGACAGGGAATGTTGTCGGGAATAGAAGAATATTGACCGAAATCAGCGTCCGCGAAGGGAAAGGC
>CAKXBD010000153.1 GCA_934871445.1 uncultured bacterium
CCGCGTATCGCCCACCCTGTCCACAGAATGTGCGTCCGAATCGATTACAAACCGCACGCCCGTTTCGACGACCTTATAAAGCTCCTCATCGGTCAGGTGCGTCTTTTTGGAATTGAGCTCGATATACGTACCGTAATCCGCCGCGCACTTTGCGACCTCCGCCGCGTCCGCGGGACAAAGGTAACAAAGGTGGCTGACGATATCCACGGGATTTCTCTTTATCATGTTGATATAAGCGCGGGTATTGCGCTTTATCAGGGCTTCGGGCGGCTTGCGACCGAATTTGTCCACGGTGAAATTACCGCCGAAATAATGCCACCAATCCCCGAAGGTCTCATAAGCGATAAGGACGTGTTTCCCGCAGATAAAGAGGTCGAAATCGTCGTAATCCGTTTCCGTCAAATCCGAAAGTCCGCTTTCGCCGCGGATATTCGCTTCCATTCCGACCAATACATCTATTCCCAGCGCTTTCGACGCTTCCATACAGTCCCGTTTCAAAGAAGGGACCTTCTTCCGTTTAAGGCCAAAGGCCAGATGAGAAAAGCCGTGGTCGGTGATACCTATCTGTCTGAGCCCCAATTCCTTGGCGCGTACCGCATTTTCCATTACGGTGCCTTTGCCGTGGGAATAGGGCGTGTGCGTATGATAATCCGCCGTTAAAATCATGTGTAATCCTCTATATTGTTATGTACTCCCGCCCGTCAGTTATCTATGTATCGTATTTCTTCTTCGAGGGCTATGCCGTATTGCGCAAATACTGCGTTTTTAATGAGATTAACGAGCGCCCGAACGTCAGACGAGGTCGCCCCGCCCACATTGAGAATAAAATTGGCGTGTTCCTCGGAAATGACCGCTCCGCCCACTTGCAAGCCTTTCAGCCCTGCGCCCTCTATAAGTTTTCCCGCGGGCACGTCGGGCGGATTCTTGAACACGCAGCCCATACTTCTGCCGTCGGGAAGTTTTTTGCGCGCCGACATATATTTTGCCCGTTCCTTCGACACGCTCTCGCTGTCGGTATCCGAAAGACAGAAAGACGCGCCCAAAATAATGCTTCCGTCTTTCATAAATATACTCTGTTTATAGGAATAGCCGCACTCCGTCTTCGGGAGTACCCGTATTCTGCCTTCTCGATACACGAGGGCGCTTTCGAGAATATCTTCGATATGTTTTCCGCCCACCCCTGCGTTCATGAATACCGCTCCGCCGATCGTACAGGGAATCCCCGCGAGAAATTCCGCCCCGCTCTTTCCGTGGCGCTCGCAGGAGTCCAAAAACGCCTTTGCCTTGACCCCCGCCAAAGCGAATACAGTCTGCCCTATCCCCACAGATTTGAGCCTCTTGGTGAAAATGAGCGCGCCTTCGAACATTCCGTCGGCGGGGAGGACATTGCTCATGTTGCCGAGAACGGCAAATTTTACGCCTTCCCGCTTAAAAAAATCCACGAGCAACAACATTTCCGCGATATTGGCGGGGAAAAACGCCGCACGGGCACTGCCGCCGCAGCCAATCGTACAATTTTCAGAAAAAGAGAAGGGCGATTCGTGTAAAATTCCCGAACAATCTTCGGCAAGCAAACGCATCCAATCAATCAAATTTTTTTCTCCTTTATTTTAGCATATTTTTTTGTTTTTTGAAAGTGTTTCAAATCACTTTCAGAAAATTTTTCAAAACTTCCGCATTTTCTCCCGTCAAGGTCTTTCTTGCCGCCGTCTCAACGTCCGTCATTCCGCTGTCGGAGGTAAAGACGTTCAGCGTATAACGGCTATTGACCTTTTCCATTTCATCCGCCGCGGGATTATCCGCGGAATAAATATCGAAATAGGGACTCAACATTCCGATTTCCGTCAATTTCTTCTGCATCTCCTCACTCAAAAGCGCGTCGATATAATCCTCACAGATTCCCTTCAAAGCCTCGTCGTCCGTCAGCACCCCGATATATTGATAGAGGTCGGAAAATTCGCCCAGAGGACGGCAATAGACGTTTACGCCGCGCGAAGCGAAACGGCAGACGTCCCTTTGAGTCCCCAAAAGATATTTATATTTTCCGCTTAAAAAGCGCACGTAAGCGGACGTCGAATCCTCTACGACGGGGATTCCTTCAAAGGGATATAACGCCGCGGCGACGAGGGGTAAATTTTTTCCGCCCGACGAAACGACCGTATTTGCGGCGTCCGCGGCGTCGAAGCCGTCCTCCAAGGAAAACAGCGCATACCCGCCGCGGCACCAAGGCACAGCGCGGCACTCCTTACCGACGAGACCGCCCGCAAACGAGCGGGAATTGATTTTCATACATTTTTCCGCGACTTCGGAGAAGCCTATCCCGAAAGAAATCATATCGGGGAAATGTCCCTCTTTCAATGCCGCGGCGGCGCCTTCCGCCGTATAGGAGGAAACCATGATATAAACGCCCTCATGTTTCTTTTCGTACGCGGCAGAGACGCGGTTCAAAAAAGCCGTCCGAGAACCCTTTCCGCCCTCGAAGGTATCGATATTCCACAGCCTTACGATTCCCGCGCGCGGCGGGGAATCCGTCGATTCCGCCGTCAGGGCGGGAACGGCGAAAATCAGCGACAGTATACAGAGAATCCCCGCGAGAACGAAACATACCGCCGATTGAAGTATTTGTCTCTTTTTCATGCTCTATTATATGCCGCTTATTTGTTTCCGATAACACGATTTTTGTGCACAAAAAAGAGAGCGCCGAAAATCGCTTTCCGAAGCTCCCCTTATATATAAAAGCGAAGAATACAAGGGCGTATTCCCGCCGATAGATACAGTATTCGCCAAAACAAAGCGGGATATGCAGGAGAAACGGCACTTTCTTTATTTTCCTCCCTTGCCGTTTTTATCCTGCCTTTCGTCGGGCGTTTCCAGCTTTTTCCCGCGGATATCCAACGAAGAAAGCCGTTCGTCTTCCAGCATGATTCCCCGTTGCAGTTTTCCGTAGCCGTATTTTTCCCTGATTTTCGCCACCGCTTTTTCTGCCCTTTCGTTCTTTCCGTAATTGCCGATTTCTCCGCACAGGGAAAGCTGTTCTATGTGATAATCGAAGCCGGAGACGCTCACGCCCAGCATGTGCACTTTCGTACCGAAAGAAAAATTTTTACTAAACAGCTCGAACGCGGCTTTCGCAATATCCCCGCAAAGCGCGGTAGGCGGAATTTTTTTCTGACAAGTCACGTCCGACATCCGCTCGTTACGGACGACGATATGCACGGTATCGCATTTCCCCACGTCCGCGTCCCTGAGCCTTGCCGCCACGCTTTCCGACAGCACAAACAACAGGCGTTTGATTTCTTCGCGGTCAAAAACATCCTTCGGAAGCGTCATCGAATTTCCGATGGATTTTATTTCTTCCTTTTCGTTCTCGGATTTCACGGGCTCGTCGTCCTCCCCGCGCGCATAAATCCAAAGCTGGCGTCCCCGCTTTCCCAACAGCCTGACGAGCATATCTTCCTCCGCTCGCGCCAAATCTCCTATCGTACGGATTCCCCGTGCGCGCAGCTGCTCCGCCGTCGCTTTTCCCACAAACAATAAATCGGTCACGGGCAGCGGAAATACCTTTTCCCGATAATTCTCCCTCGAAATAACCGTCACGGCATCAGGCTTTTTCATCTCCGAAGCCAGCTTCGCAAAAACCTTGTTGAAGCTCACCCCGATCGAAACCGTCAGCCCCAATTCCTCTTTCACGGCTTTTCTTATCTTTTCCGCTATCTCCTCTCCGCTGCCGAACAGAGCGACGCTCGCCGTCATGTCCAGCGCACATTCGTCGATACTGCACGCTTCTATACAATCGGTAAAACGCTCGTAAATCCCCCGAACCTTTCTCGAAAATCGTTTATATTCCCCGAAATGCGTCTCCACCGTCAGAAGGTGCGGACATTTTCTGAACGCCTCCGCCACTGTCTCCGCCGTGCGGATTCCGTATTTCTTCGCTTCTTCGTTTTTCGCAAAGACCACGCCCCGCCGCTCCCTCGGGTCTCCGCATACAATCAACGGCTTCCCTTTCAGCTCCGGATGCAAAATCGTCTCCACCGAAGCAAAAAAATTATTCAAATCCGAATAAAGAATTACCCGCTCCCGCATCGGCTCCTCCTGAACTCAAAACAAACGTTTGTTTTTACTATTATAAATCAATCCGCCCGTTTTGTCAATGCTTTTTTGAAAAATCATGTCACACTTTCCCGTATATTGTCACATCAATCCATTACTTTATTGACATCGAGCGGGTAAAGACGTATAATGTACAAGATTTTATCAAACGAGGAGGTAATCCATGGAAAACACAAAAACGAAAAAGAAACTCAAACTGTGGCAGAGAGTACTCATTATCGTGCTGGCTGTCATCGTCGCACTCGTCGCGGCACTGGGCATTACGGTGGGCTGCGTATGGGGCAACGAAATCGCTACCGTTTCGTCGTTCAAGAAAATATTCAACCGCAACGACGAGCACCTCGACGGCTCCGTTTATCGCATGGACGTAAAAGGCGGATTTTACTTCGACAAATTCCTTGAAAGCGGCGGGGCGAAAAACGATACTTCGCTCATCAATTTCATTACGCAAAATATTACGAAAGGGCTTATCGACCTTACGATAGAAGAAACCGAAATCGCCTGTGCGTCCTTTACGGCGACGACGACGGACGGCGACAAATTATTCGCGCGCAATTATGATTTTTCCAAGACGAATACCTGTCTTGTATTTACCGACCCGGGCGACGGGAGATACGCTTCCGTATCCACGGTAGACCTGCAATTCATCGGTATGGACGTAGATAAGGATGTAGAAGGCTTAATGAATAAAATCACCTGTCTTGCGGCGCCCTATGCTCCGCTCGACGGGATGAACTCCGCGGGCGTAAGCTGCGGCATCTATATGAGCTATCAAGGCGAAACCACCGTGCCGACCAACCAGAACACCGACAAGCCCGACCTCACTTCCACTACCATG
>CAKXBD010000154.1 GCA_934871445.1 uncultured bacterium
CGGAGCCGTTCCGCTGCCGACAAATGAAGAAAAGAATTTACGCATATTTTTTCTGTCGCCGAAACGCGAGTCGTCTATCGTGGAGAATCTTATCTCCGCCTGTTCGTCCACTATCCAGAGCGGAATACCGCTCCGTTCCGCCATATAGGATAAAACTTCTCTGTAAATCATAAAGCTCCGCATTCGTTGCACGGCAAAGACGTCCCGCCCGCAATCGCTTCCTCCTTGACAGAATTATATCATAAAATTATCGCAATTTCAAGACATTTTACCATTTTAGGGGTTTTTTTGACATACAAATCGGATTTTCTATACTAAAATTGAGATAAAGATAAAATTCGGAGGCATTTCCATGATACAATTCAACCTCAACCTTTCGGATAAAATCATCGATTACGACAAACATTGGGAATTCGGGATCGGCAGCTGCCATGCGGCGCTCGCGCTCAGGGAGGATTACCGCAGACAGCTCGTCGAAGTTCAAAGGCAGCTCGGCTTCAAGTATCTCCGCTTTCACGGCCTGTTCGACGACGACATGAGCGTGCTCAGTCGCTCTCTCTTCTCGTCAGAATACCTGCTCTCTTTCGTAAATATCGATAATATCTACGACTTTCTCTTATCCATCGGAATGAAACCGTTCGTCGAAATCGGCTTTATGCCCGAATGTCTCAAAAGCGGCAACGAAACTATTTTCCACTATAAAGCAAACATCACTCCGCCCAAGGACAAAGCCTTATGGGTGTGGTTTATCAAAGAATTTATCAAACACCTGATCGACCGTTACGGGCGCGAAGAAGTGCGTACTTGGTACTTTGAAATCTGGAATGAGCCCAACCTCGACGGAGAAAACGGGCTCGCCGGCGGACGGTTTTGGAGCGGAAACATGAACGACTATTACGAGCTCTACCGCATTACGTCCACGGCCATCAAAGAGATCGATTCCACCTTGCGCGTCGGCGGTCCCGCGACCTCCAACAACGCGCATATTCCCGACATGCTGCGGTTCTGCCGAGAAAACGGCCTGCCGCTGGATTTCGTGAGCACGCATCATTATCCGACGGACGTCGTGCTCGGATACGGCGTAGAGGACAGTCAGAACTTCGTAAAGGAATTTAACAGCACGGACAAAAACGACCTCGATAAAATCCACGAGCTCTTGAAACATTACATGACCTTTCAGGCGGACATCTGGGAAAAAGTCGACCGCGGCGTGCTCACGCAAATGGCGAAGCGCGCAAAGCAAGAAGCGGAGGGACTGCCGCTGTACTATACGGAATGGAGCAGTCTCGCGGGCTTGGAGACGGACGGAGCTTTCGGCGCGTCGTTCATTGCAAAGACCGTGCTGGACAACATCGGAATCGTAGACGGATGCTCCTATTGGACTTTTTCGGACATCGTGGAGGAAAAGAGCATGGCCAGCGTGGAATTTCACGGCGGGTTCGGTCTGACCACTCTGCACGGAGTCAAAAAGGCCCCCTATCGCGCATTCGAGCTGCTGCACGCACTCCCTGCGCGGAAATACGAACAGAACCTCAGCGAAGGCACGGTAGATTGCTACGTATTTCCCGACGATCGGGACAACACCCTGAAAATTATCGCCGTCAATCATAATTCTTTGATGCATAAAATCGAGACGGAGGAAATTTCGTTGACTTTTTCCGTAAATGCGGTTAAAATGCTGAATGAAGGAACTATCGTCAGGATCGACCAACGTCACTCCAACGCGCTCGAAAAATGGCGGGAGGCAAGTACTCCCGTATATCTGACGGAAGCACAACTTTACGAACTCAAAGCCGCGTCCGAGCTCCGCCGCGAAGCGCTTCCCGTAGCGTCAAAAGACGGTACGATTACCGTCCGCTTTGAACTTCCGCCGCAGGGCATGGCTTTAATTACGCTTTATAAATCAGCTTAAATTCGAGGGAATAGATAAAATATCATGAGACAATTTATCCTCACGGACGAATGTTATAAATGCCGCGGAGACGTACACGCCCCGCGGCCCAAGGAACTCAGAGAGCTCATCGGAGCCCAAAACGATTCGATTGCCTTTCAGGTTCTCTGCGATAACGGCGGGGAACGCTGTCTGCTGAATCCGGGCGCTTCCCCCGCGCTGTCCTATGAATTGGGACTGACGCGATACCGCGTGGAGGTCCTCTGCGATTTTTCCAATACAATTTATGCGGAGGGCTACCTCAAAGACGAGCGGGGAATTTTAACCGCGGATATACTCTTTGAAAGCCCGCAGATTTACGACGGAGGCTTATACGCGCCCGCGTATATAAAGCTCGATATCCCTTCAAGCGCACGCGTGGGGAAATATTCCGTAACGGTCAATGTCTATCGCGCCGTCGGAGCAAACGACGAATCCCTCGCCGCGAGCCTTTCCCTTCCCTTGACGGTTTACAATTTTTCCATGCCTTCCCCAAAGGATTTCCGCTGTCACTTGGATTTATGGCAGCATAACAGCAATATTGCCCGCACTTACGGGGTAGAGCTTTGGAGCGACGAACACTTTGCGCAAATCGAGACCGTGCTCTCTTCGCTCGCAGCACTCGGTCAGAAATCCGCCACAATACTTGCGGGCGACTGTCCGTGGCGGGGCTGGGGGTGTTATCTTCTCAAAGAATATCCCGCGACTTTGTTTGAATATTCCATGGTCCGTATCCGCAGGGACGCCGAAGGAAAATATTTCTACGATTTTTCTGTCATGAAACGTTACATACAGCTCTGCGAAAAGTACGCAATCGACGGCGATATCACGGTCTACGGCCTCATGGGAATCTGGAAAAATATGCCGCTCTTCAACGGCGCTTCCATCGAGGATTATCCCGAAAACCTGTTGATTCGATACAAGGATGAAGCGGACGGCTGCTATAAGTATATGCGGACGGGGGCGGAAATCGAAGAATATATCCGCGCGCTCTTTACCTTTTTCCGCGAAAATGCCCTCTTTGAAAAGGTACGCATCGGAGCAGACGAGCCTGCCGATCTCTCCGCCTATCGGGAGAATTACGAGCGGCTCAGACGGATAGCCCCCGACCTCCGTTTCAAAATGGCTTTGGATAAAACTTCTGCAATCGAACAGTTTTCGCCCCAAATCGACGATATCGCCGCGTCCTTTCCTTGTAGCTGCCGCAATCGGGCACTGTTACGGGAAAAGAAAACAGCGGGAAAGCGCGTACTTTGGTATATCTGTAACATTCCCGATAAGCCCAACTCCGTACTGCACAGCGAATTGACGGAACTGCGATCGCTGGGAGCGCTCGGTTATTTGTTCGGCTTTGACGGCTTTTTGCGCTGGGCTTATACCTGCTGGACGGAAAAGCCCCTCGAAGAAATCCGATATAATAATACGTCTCTGCCCGCAGGCGACGTCAATTTTGTCTATCCCGCAAAAAACGGAAAAATCCTGTATTCTCTCCGCTATTTTGCGCTCAAAAAAGCCCTCCAAGACTATGAATTGCTCCTCTTGCTTTCAGAGAATGGACGGGCGAGCGATGCGGAAAAAGCGGTTCGTTTCGTATTGAAAAATATCAAACCCGAATCGTACATGAAGGACGATTTTCACACGAACGAGGAAATTTATTCGGATGATTACGAGGCTTATGTCCGCTTCAGAGTCTTTATATTTCAACTTTTAGAAAGGAGTAAATAAAATGTCACCTTTGCTCATTTGTGCAATCGTCGCAGGCATAATCCTCGCTTTGATTGTGCTCGGCGTTTTGTTATACTTTTTCGCTCTGCCGAAATTCATTCTACATAAAATGAGGACTTCCCCAAATCCCGACGGAGAGATGACCTTTCCCGAAAACTATGACGAGATGAAAAGCAAATGCGAAATCGTCAAAGATCTCGTTTATCCCTCTCAATATCCCTCAAACGCCTATAATGTTTATCTGCCTTCTAAGACAAAAGGAAAAATCCCTCTCATTATCTGGGTTCACGGCGGCGGATTTATCGGCGGGACGAAGGACGGAGGCGAAAATGTCATGGTGGCTCTCTGTTCGGCGGGATATGCCGTCGCGAGCATCGATTATGCGGTCGCTCCCGAACATAAATACCCCACGGCCGTCCGACAAGTAAGCGAATTTGCCTCACATCTGCCCGAATTGTTCCAAAAATACCCTGTCATCGCCGAAAACAAAATTATTTTCGGCGGAGACTCCGCCGGAGCGCAAATAGCGGCGCAATACGTAACGACGCAAACCAATCCCGGCTTTGCAGAGGAAATGCAAATTCCCGTCCTGTTGAACGAAACAATCAAAGCGATTGTACTTATCTGTGGTCCGTTCAATCTCCCTGCCATCCGTACCTATGCACAAAAAACGAATAAAATGTTCCGAAGATTAGTGGATATATGGGGTCGTGTGTACTTCGGGAAGCTCTTTTGGTATAAAAATGCAGCCGCGCGTCAAACCGTCATTACCGAGCATCTCACAAGAGACTTTCCTCCCACATTCTTGACGGACGGAAATAAGGGAAGCTTTGAAGCGCAAAACAGGAAACTGGCTCTTTCCTTAAAGGAATTAAACGTACCTGTGGAAGAAGTCTATTTTGCTCTCGAAAAGGGAGAGGTTCCCCATGAATTTTTGTTCCACTTACATGAGCAAAATTCTCTCTATTGCATGGAGAAGATTTTAGATTTTCTTCATCGTATCTGACATGCCCCGCATGTTCCGAAAATATGATAAGAGGATAAGTCACAGAAGAAAACAACAAGCATGTACCCCATCGATGTATATAAATACTATCAAATCCCCCCTCGACCGTAACTATTACAGTCGAGGGGGGATTTGATTTCAAACCTTTTCAGTTTTAATCTTTCGTTTTTTATTTTTTAGAACCCTTCTGATCGGATTTTTGTTTTTCGCCTTCCGGAAACACAATCTTGAAAATGGGGAAGAAGATGACCATGGAAATTCCTCCCACTACTACCGTATTGA
>CAKXBD010000155.1 GCA_934871445.1 uncultured bacterium
TGGTGGGGCTGGGGAGATATTTGGATAGACATGGCTTTGTCGATCGTTTCGAGCTTCTCAACAGACATCTTTCCAAAGTGGCGGAGATTGCGAAAAAGTATGGCTTCAAGCCGCACATGTGGAGCGATATGTTTTTCCGTATCCATTGTCACGGTGATTATTACGGGCGGGAAATTCATATTCCCGAGGAGGTGCGCGCCCGTGTACCTGAAAACGTGGCTTTGACCTATTGGGATTATTACCATACCGACGGAGCCGATTACGACGCGATGTTTGCGTCCCATAAAGAGTTCGGCAGAGAAATCTGGTTCGCGGGCGGCGCGTGGAGCTGGAACGGCTTCGCGCCCATGTCCTCGTACTCTCTTTTAACTATGAAACCCGCGATGGAGAACGTGAAGAAATACGGGATTGAAAATGTACTCATCACAATGTGGAAGGACAACGGCGGAGAATGTTCCTTTTTCTCCCTCCTGCCCGCATTGTATGCAATTCGCCGCTATGCAGACGGCGTAACGGACGAGGCAGAAATCGAAAAGGGCTTTTCAGAATTGTTCGGTTTGTCCTATAAAGATTTTATGGCCTTGCAGCTCCCTAACTTGGCGCCCGACAATTCCGCCGGCGAAAAGGTGGAAAATCCTGCGAAATCGTTACTGTATTCGGATTGTTTCCTCGGCGTTATGGACGACTCGGTTGCTCGCAGAGGTAAAATTCCTTACGACGGATATGCCTTAAAACTTTCCGACGCGGCAGAGCGCGCAGGAGAATTTAAGTACATTTTCGATTGTCTTTCCAGACTTTGTTCCGTTCTCGAAATCAAAGCTGATTTGGGGGTGCGTACCCGTCGGGCTTATAAAGAGGGTGACAAAAGGACTTTGTCTGTTCTCGCGAAAGAGGACTATGCCGTTCTGCCCGGACGTATCAAGGCATTTTATGAAGCGTTTAAGGAGCTTTGGGTAAAAGAAAATAAAGGCTTCGGTTTTGAAGTACAGGATGCGCGCTTGGGCGGGCTGATCCTTCGAGTCCTTTCCTGCAAAGAGAAATTGGAAGCATATCTTTCGGGCAAGATTGAGAAAATAGAAGAATTGGAAGAGGAGATCCTGCCGTATTATGACGGAGCGTTACAGATGAATTTTTACCGGAACAACATTACGACAAGCGAACTTTGAACTCACGGGCCGAAGGGCCCGTGTTCTTTTATCATTCCGATTCGCGTTTTTCAATAAAGAAAATATTTCCACGGTTAGGAATTAAGTTGACATTTTTTTGTTTTTGTTGTAAAATGAAATAAATTTTCAGAGGTAATTTTATTATTCGAGGGAAGCGGGAGATAATAATGATAGGAAAGGTTTTCGATAGGATAGAGGGGTTGCGCCCTGTCGCCACAAAGACGGAAGTTCGGCTCATAGACGGGTTGAAGAAAATTGAAAAAGAGGACATTATTTATATGTCGATTACCGAGTTAGCTTCCCTGCTCGGGGTTGCGGAGGCGACGTTTTTGCGCTTTTGCAGAAAGCTCGATTATAGAGGCTTTCAGGATTTTAAGCTCAATTTGAGTCAGGAACTCGGTTCGGAGAAAAACGAAGACGATACCGGTCGAGCGAAACGGATTGCGGACGATATGACGGACGCGATTTTTGAGACTTATAAACAACTCGATTATGATGATTGTATCGCTGTGGCGAAATTGATTATCGGCGCGGGAAAATGCTGCGTTTTCGGCGTGGGAAATTCGGCTGTGGCGCCCGTGATGTTGAAAAATAAGCTCGTGCGCGCGGGGATATATGTGGAAAATACCAGCGATACGCACATGCAGACGATTATTGCCTCCAATCTCGGAAAAGGGGACGTCATTTTGTTAGTCAGCGTTTCGGGCGCGACGAAAGATATTATCAATCTTGCCGAAATAGCCAAAAAGAATGGCACGGCGATTGTAGTCATCACCAATTATAATAGATCTCCCCTTGCGAAGTATGCAGATTATACTTTCTATACTTGTCGAAAAGAAGCTGCTTATGAAGGCGGTTCTTTGGCAACTGTCGTCGCTCAGTCGTATATCATGGACATGCTTTGCAGCGCAGTGTTTGAATTATTGGGGGACGAATCCAATAAGCGCTCTTTGAAGGCGTCCAATGCCGTTTCGGATAAATCTCTCTGACAAAAATTTTATATCGTAAGGAAAAGCCCTGTCGATTTTCGGCAGGGCTTTTTGGCGCAAAAAAATTATGATAAATTCGTAAAAGTATATTGAGCTTCCCCATTCATTTTTTTTGAATTTTGGTTAAACTAAATAGGAAAGTCCCAAAGAAAAGTTTAGGGAAAATATTTGAAAAAAAGGAGCTTTTGTTATGAAGGTCATCAGAAAAGCATTGATTTTCGCACTAGTGGCGTTATTCGGAGCCGGAACGTCTGTTTCCTGCGGAAGGAATGACGACAGATATAATATCGCCATGTTTGCTTATAAATACGACGATAGTTATATCTCCACTGTGCGGACGGCACTCGCGTCAAAGTTTAAGGCGCATGCCGAAGAGATAGCCTATACTGCATATAACGGAGAGAACAGTCAACAGACGCAAAGCACGCAGATAGATACCGCCATTATCAAGGGAGCGGATTTACTCTTAATCAATGCGGTAGATTTTCAGGCTTCGGGGAAAGCGCTCGCCCGAAAAGCGAAGGAGCGGGATTTACCCGTGATCTTTTTTAATCGTGAAGTGAGTGACGAAGCTGTAAATCTTTCGGATAAATTTTGTTTTGTGGGAACGGATCCCACAGCTCCGGGGTATATGTTGGGGCAGATGATAGCCGAGCTTTTATCGACCGATGAAAGTTTCCGAAAGTATGACCTGAACGGTGACGGAAAAATTCAATATGCGATGTTCCGCGCGGAGGTGGGCAATGCCGAAGCAGACGGAAGGACGAAATATTCCGTTTCCGAAGCCAATCGAATTTTGGCGGAGAATACGGGTTTGACGGTGGCGAATAAATCCGGAGACATTCTTCAACGCGTAGGCGAAGATCAAATGGCAAATTGGGACAGTGCCACTGCAAATTCTATGATGAGCGCGCTTTTCAAAGTAGAAAATAACCGTCCGAATATAGAACTTGTCATCTGTAATAACGACGATATGGCATTAGGGGTAATTTCTGCCTTAAAGGCGAAGGGGTATAACGAAACGGGGAGTAAAAATGACGCTTCAAAGCCGTATATTCCGGTTTACGGAGTAGATGCATTAGCTACGGCGCTCGACGCGATGAGGAACGGGAGTATGGAAGCTACGGTCCGTCAAGACGGAGAAGCGATGGCGGAAGCGATTGAAAAAATAGCCTTAAATATCAAGGTCGGCAAAGATTTTCTCGAGGGGACCGATTATCGGTTCGATGCGGGCGGCAGAAAATTGAGGATTCCCTATACGCCGGTGACGCATGCATAAGCGGGGAGACGGACGGGCCGTCTCTGTCCGAAAAACGGGAGGTAACGATGTCGGAATATGAATATCTTTTAGAAATGCGGGATATAGTCAAATCCTTTCCGGGGGTAAAGGCCTTGGACGGGGCAAAATTGCTCGTAAGGCCCGGGACGGTACACGCCTTAATGGGGGAGAACGGCGCGGGAAAGTCCACATTGATGAAGTGCTTATTTGGTATTTATCGCAAAGATGAAGGGACAATCAAAATCGAAGGGGAGGAGGTTTCTTTTACGGACCCCAAAAATGCCATGGAAAACGGCGTCGCGATGGTACATCAGGAACTGAATCAGATTTTGAAGCGAAATGTTATGGATAATCTATGGCTGGGACGGTATCCGACAAAATGCGGATTGGTATCCGAAAGAGAGATGTATAAGCGTACAAAGGCGCTTTTTTCCGAATTGGAAATTAAAGTAGATCCGCACATTCTGATGAGTAGGCTTTCCGTCGCACAGCGCCAAATGGTAGAGATTGCCAAGGCGGTCTCCTATCATGCAAAAATTCTCGTTCTCGACGAGCCTACTTCCTCTCTGACCTCTCCGGAAGTTGTTCACTTATTTAAGATTATTCGGAAATTAAGGAAAAACGGATGCGGAATTATTTATATTTCACATAAAATGGAAGAAATCTTGGAGATTTCCGACGAAGTGACCGTTATGAGGGACGGAAAATTCATTTCTACGGACGCAGCGGCGGATTTAACGATAGAGGAAATTATTCGCCGTATGGTAGGGCGCGAGCTCACCAATATGTATCCCTCTCGCGACCACGAAATTGGCGACGAGCTTTTGCGTGTAGATCATCTTTCTGCGCGCTATCAGCCGATTAGGGACATCTCTTTCTCTTTAAGAAAGGGGGAAATTCTCGGTTTTGCCGGACTTGTGGGGGCGGGGCGGACCGAGGTTTTGGAGACTATTTTCGGAATGAATGAAAAGTCCGGCGGAACGATTATACTCCACGGCAATCCGTTAGAGATTTCTTCTCCGTCCGAAGCGATAGAAAAGGGATTTGCACTGATCACCGAGGAGCGCCGCGCTACGGGCATTTTCGGCGGGCTTTCCATTTTAGAAAATGCCTGTATCTCCAATTTGCGGCGCTATCGGGGAAAATTGGGTCTGTTATCGAGACGCAGGATGGCAAGGGACGCGAAATGGGCAGTTGATGCCATGAAAATCAAGACACCCTCCCTCTCGACGCCGATAAAGACTCTTTCGGGCGGAAATCAGCAAAAAGTCATTCTCGGTCGTTGGCTGCTCACGAAGCCGCAGGTGCTCCTCTTGGACGAACCGACGCGAGGAATCGATGTGGGGGCGAAATATGAGATTTATCAACTGATTATCGAAATGGCAAGGGAGGGAAAAGGGGTCATAATGGTTTCTTCCGAAATGCCCGAATTGATGGGCGTTTGCGATCGTATTATCGTAATGTCCGGCGGCAGAATCGCGGG
>CAKXBD010000156.1 GCA_934871445.1 uncultured bacterium
ACGTAAAATTTTACAGTTTGCAATAAATTCTGACAAAATATGGGAAATTTGTGTCCGTTTATTTAATAGCTCTTGAAAAATTCTGTTGTCATAGTATAATCATATCCGTAAAGTATCTGCAATTCTTGATGGGTTGCGGATAACAAATATTTAAGAGGAGGAAATTTATGGCAAAACAGAAAAAGGCGGCTAAAAAGATTGCGGCGCTCATAGCGGTGTCGATGTCATTGGCCGTCGGGACAACGTCTCTGGGTGCGTCGTTACTGACGTTCGCCGAGGAAGCTTCCAAGTCGTATGCGGGTAAATATTACACCGACTACGATTCCATGGAAGAAGCCAAAACGGCGGCGGAAGATTTGACCCGCGAGCTTGCGCAGGAGGGCGACGTTCTCTTGAAGAACAAGGACAACGCGCTTCCTTTGAGCGGCAAAGAATGGGTGAGCGTATTCGGCGTAACGTCGGACAACCTGATCGGAGCCTCGGACAGTGCGGGCGCGTTCAGCGGCGGCTCGTCGGCAAGTGACGAGACGGTACCGGACGCGCTGGAAGCGGCGGGCTTTAAAGTAAACCCGACGTTGAAAGCATATTATAAGAACGACACCTCTGAACACGGAGACGAAGACACGACGTTCAACGGTCAGGTGCGGAACTCTTTCAGCCTGTATAACGACGTAGCGTTCATCGTTCTTTCAAGAGAAGGTGGAGAAGGCTCCGATGCGTCGCGCGTGACGGACGAAACCGTTAAGGGCTCCGAAGATGATCATAAGGCTCTGTTGAAGAAAGATTCGAGCGGAAAAACGGATCCTCAGGCCGAGGAGGATGAATATTATAAGCATTCCCTCATGCTGACGGACAGCGAAGAAGAACTGATTGAGCTGGTGAAATCACAGTTCAAAAAGGTCGTCGTCATAACGAATACGTCCAATCCCATGGAAATCGACGACTTAAAGAACGACGACGGAATCGACGGAATCATACATATCGGTCGTCCGGGCGTAGGCGGACTCGACGGACTCGCGGACATTCTGATCGGTAAGGTTTCCCCCTCGGGCGGACTCGTCGACGAATGGGCGGCGGACTTCACGGCGGATCCCACTTGGTACAACTTTGGTAACAATAATCAGACGGCAGGCTATAACGGGGGCGCGGGCTCCTCGAAATATAAGCACGAGGACGGCGCAGTGACGGGCAGCGCAGGTCATTCCACCGCCTATGAGGGCAGCGAAGGCTACTTCGGAATCGATTACGAAGAGGGTATCTATCTCGGTTATAAGTATTATGAGACGGTATACACCGAAATCGCCGAGGGTTATCTTACCTATACGGACGGCAAGCTTGCAAAACCGGAGCAGAAAAATACGACGGGCGCAGTCGAACAGGCGAACGCTTGGTGGGACGACTATGTGACCTATCAGTACGGCTACGGCCTTTCCTATACGTCTTTCAGCTTCAACGTCAAGGGGCTGTATACGGATAAGGATTGCAAGACGGAACTCGGCGCAAATGTCAATGCCGATCAGTTCAATTCGTCGGTAGGCAACAAAGCGAAAGTCGATAAACTGTACGTTCCCGTAGAAGTGAAAAACACCGGCAACTATGCGGGCAAAAAGACCGTTCAGGTCTATGTCACGGCTCCCTATATCCGCGCCGAGAACAGCGTTGAAAAATCCGCGGTCGTTCTGGTCGGCTTTGCCAAGACGGACGAACTCAAACCCGGTGAGACCCAGACCGTGACCGTCGAATTCAACGTTCAGGATATGGCGTCGTGGGATTCCAACGCAGATAACGGCGCAGAAAAGACGAAAGGTCACTATATCCTCGACGCTGGCGAATATATCGTGAGGGCGATGGAAGATTCCCACTACGATTATGCGACCGATTTGGAAAATACGGACGACGCTTATGACGAAGCTCGCTTCGAGTTGACGGGAAAGGCCGACCTCAAACTCGACGATTTCTCCGGCGGAGAACTCAAAGACCTGTTCACGACGGGTGAGAACGACGTTTCTTCGGGTAAAAACGTCAAGGTAGACGACCTCAACTATGGCAACGTCCGTACCGCCGACATGATGAAG
The DNA here is from genome assembly GCA_934871445.1 of uncultured bacterium. GTDB lineage: Bacteria > Bacillota > Clostridia > Christensenellales > Borkfalkiaceae > Scatosoma. Next base: position 2,076 of record CAKXBD010000156.1, read on the forward strand.
GACGGCACGAGCGGAATGACCGTGCTTTCCCGTGCCGATATGGTAGGGACCTTCCCCGAAGCGCCAAAGGAGGGTGACCTCGTCGTCAAAGAAGAAGTGCTCGCAAACTGGGCTTTCTGGGATAATTTCACGGTCAGCAACAAGGGCGTAGAAAGCGGTAATCCTACGGAGGACGGCGGTAAGACGTATTACGACCGTGAGAATCCGGGAGAAACGATTTACGACGCGCAGAAGCACTATGTCAGCGATAAAGAAACCGACCCTTGGTATAAGAGCAAGGAGGATATTCCCGAAGGCTGGACGCAGGCGAAGGGCGTCTATGACGAAGACCACATGGTACAGAACAACAGAACGGAGCTTCTCTTCCCTATGTGGGTTTCCGAAGCGAAAGACAGCCCTATCAAGTATAAGGACATGTACGGCGTAGCGTGGGACGATCCTCAGTGGGATAAATTCCTCAACCAGCTCACGTATGACGAGCTTTGCACGGTAGTGGAATTCGGCGGATATTCGACGGTAGACATCGCCTCCGTAGGCAAAGTCAAGACCGAGGACTCCGACGGTCCGAATAATTGGGACAGCAGCCATTGCTGGTGCTCGGCCGACCTTATCGCGTCCACCTTCAATGTCGAGCTTGCCGAAAAGCAGGGCCGCATCATGGGCAACATCGGTCTTTTGAAGAATACGAGCAGCACACAGACCGGTTGGTACGGCCCCGGCGCGGACATTCATCGTTCACCCTTCTCCGGCCGTAACAACGAATACTATTCGCAGGACAGTCTGCATAGCGGTTACATGGCGGCTGCGGTCATCAGTGGTGCGCAGTCCAAAGGTGTGGTCTGCTATGTCAAGCACTGCTTCATGAACGATCAGGAATCCAACCGCGGCAACCTCTTCACGTGGGCAACCGAACAGTCCATGCGCGAGACGTATACCAAGTCCTTCCAGATGGCTCTTCAAGAGGGCGGCTCCAAGGGCGCGATGGTGGCGTACGGCAGACTCGGCGGACTTTCCAATACAAACAACTATAATCTGAGCACGGAACTCTTCCAGAATCAGTGGGGAACGCATGCCAGCTTCGTAACCGACGGTTATATCGGCTGGAAAACGAGAACCGACCCCGACATGATGGTTCGTTCGGGCAATGTCTTTGAGCTTTACACGACTCCTTTCGTCGAATATCTTTCGGGCGAGTGGAATGCCGAAAAGGGCACGGTCATGGTAGATGGCGCGAATGGAACCGAAGTAGAGAGCTATACGCAGTGGTATTGCGTGCGTATGTGCGCCAAGAGTGTGCTTTACAATACAGCGAGCACGGTCGGACAGCGCAACGGCTATTCCGAAATGACCGTAACGGGCGGTGCGCTCACGAGCGGTATGGAAAGCGTCAAATATGAAGCGAGCGTCTCAATTGCCAGCTTGCTCGACAACGATTCGACCGCAAAGATGACCGTCACGGCAGGCAAGCTTCCCGAAGGTCTCAGCCTCAACGAACTGACGGGCGAAATCAGCGGTACGCCGAAGGAAACAGGTGACTTCAAATTCACGGTAAGCTATATTATCGACGGATTTATTCCCAAGACGGCGGAGTATTCGATTAAGATTGAATCGGCTTTGGCTCTTAAAGAGGGCAGCGATGCCTTGGATGAAATGAAAGTCGGTCAGGAATTCATTGCTATGATTACTTCTTCCGAATTTACGACCGATAAGTACGACAAACTTACTTACGCCGTAAAGAGCGGAAAACTTCCTGCGGGCATTGAACTTACCACCGAAAAAGGTGAAGCTATTATCGAGGGTACGCCTACGGAAGCAGGCACCTATACGGTAGTCATCGAGCTGACGGCTGAGAAGTCCGGCGGCGGTGGCGGTGGAAAGCCCGGTCCCATGAGCATGGCAAACGATGTAATGCCGATGGGCGGTCCCGGTGGTCCCGGCGGCAATAAGGGCGAAGGCTCGACGGAAACGACGAAAGTTGAAATCGAACTCACATTCGTTGTCGCGGGCGACGGACAGACGACCCCTGATCCCGAATGGGAAGAAAACGTACCGTATATCGGTGCGAACGGTAACTGGTTCGTGAACGGAAAAGACATGGGCATAGCAGCGCAGGGTCCCGCAGGTGAGGACGGTGAAACTCCGTACATCGGCGAGAACGGTAACTGGTGGATTGGCGAGACAGATCTGAAAGTACCGGCTCAAGGTGAAGCTGGTCCCGCAGGCCCTCAGGGCCCCGCAGGTGAAACAGGTCCTGCAGGTCAAGACGGGAAAGACGGCAAGGACGGAAGCGGCTGTAATTCTTCCGTATCCGGAATTGCGGGCTTGACGTTCGTGGCTTTGGCTGCCGCGGGTACGGTTTATCTTCTCAAAAAGAAGAAGGAAAACTGATAACCGATAAAAAAACTTTATAGGCAACACTTGTCAGGGTGTGCCGAGCACTCGGCGCACCCTGAAATTCTGATTTTATTACGGAAAAAAAGGAGAATTATCATGAACAAATTGGCGAAATGGGCTGGACTTTTTGCGGCTGTTTGTATGATGACAATGACGTTTTCATTGGCTGCCTGCGGTGGAGATAAACCCGACAGCAGCGGGTCAGACGATAACAGCGTAAGCGCAAGCGACACGACCGACAGTGGCACTACCGGCAGCGGTACGAGCGACACGACTGACAGCAGTTCAAGCGATACGAATAGTAGCGCGGAAAGCAGTGTGGCGATATATACGGTCGATTTCGAGAGCAATGGCGGAAGCGAGGTTGAATCCCAGCAGGTGAAGGAGGGCGAGAAAGTAAAGCGGCCCGATGATCCTGAAAAGGCGGAGTAT
>CAKXBD010000157.1 GCA_934871445.1 uncultured bacterium
TGAGAATGCAGAGAAGGGAGCCAGCCCGACGCAGTATTTCGCGGTGCGCGATTCGGCTATGCGGCTTTTGTACGCGGCAGCCAACTCCAACCTGCTCGCCAACGGCAATAAAGTTCCCCTCACGGAATATTTCGGCGAAGGCACTCAACCGTATGTCAGCGGCGGCTTCGGTTCTTCCGGTCAGGAAGAAATCAGAAAAGAGATTTCTTATAAAGTCGGCGAGAGCGTAAATTACAATATCACGCTCACAGAGGAACAGCAGAAGGAAATTAACGGCACAATTACGTATGCCGTTATGGAAGGCGAACTTCCCGCAGGTCTTTCCTTCAACGCTTCCCGCGGAACGATAACGGGCAAACCGACGGCGGCGGGTGAATACAAAGTAACGTTCACCGCGACTGTGGATAAATACCTCACCGTTCAGAAGCTCATCACGTTCAAGGTGACGGCAGAGGGTGAGACGACGCCCGGCGGCGATGTCACAATCGAGGATTTGAGCGCTCAGCTCGAAGAACTCAAAACGCAGCTCAACCAGCTGAAAGAAGGCGCATTGACCGAGGAAGACCTCAACACGACGGAAACCGAGCTTAACGCCAAGATAACGGCTCTTGAAAACCAGATTAAAGAGTTGAAAGAGAATTCGGGCAATACAGACAGCGGCTGTGGCAGCTCGCTGAACGGAGTCGGCACGATAGGCATCGCATTGGTGACGGTTCTCTGCGCGGGTGCGGTGGTATGCCTGAGCAAAAAGAAGCACGACAATTAATCGGAAAGAAGACTTGACGATTATTGATAACTGACGGCAGACTTCGGCGGCGCTTGCATCGCCGAAGTCGTTGCCGTAAATTCATAGTATTCAAAGGAGATGTGTGTATGGTAAAATTAAAGAAAATTATCGGAATAATCTGTGCTTTGGCGATGAGCATGTCGTTCGGCGTTCTCGCCGCGTGCGGCGGGGGCGGGGATTCGACCTCTTCGGGCGGAACGCAGGATTCGACGCAAAGCGATACGCAGGGCGGCGGCAATTCCTCGGGCACATCGGCGGAGACGCCCGCAGGTGCGAAGGATTATATTTTGGAAGCGGAAAATATCGATTTGAGTTATGTAGTCGGCGGTGACACGTCGGCGAACCCTTCGGGGGCGAGCCTGATAACGGCCAACGATAAAATGAGCGGCGGGAAGTTTATCCGTGCGCTGTACGTGAACGAGCTTTTCTTCGAATTTGAATTTGTATGCGATAAAGCGGTGGACGACGCGGTGATAACGTTTTCTTTCGCGGGCGAAATCAAGGATTTCGAGCTTTTCGACGACGAATTTCAGATTTATGTCAATCCCGAACTCGACGAGGATACCTACGAGCCGATAGACCGCGAAACGCGCATAAAATACGGCTCCGTTTCATTGACGGCGGACTATACGCCGAGGGAATACAAGATAGCGGAGGGGGTTTCTCTGAAAGAAGGGAAGAACATTATTTATTGTCAGGTATACAATACCGAGTCGTTAGCGCCCTCGTATTCCACGATGAACGCAAAGGCCCCCATGATAGACTATCTGAAAATCAACACGACGGCGACGGTCGTGCATACGACGTACGAAAACGAATAAAGTTGAGAGGTGCAGATGAAAGGAAAAGTAAAATCCCGTAAAAAGGGCGTTATCGTTTGGGGAAGCGTCGGCGGGACGCTGGCGGTAATACTGCTCGTTGCGACGATATTATGCTTCACCGCATTGGAACAGCTTCTTTTTTCGCTTATAGGCCGACCGCAGGCAGTCAGCAGTGCATCCGAAAACGTCGCGTTCGAGTCGGATTTCGACAGCAAGGAAGAAGCCCTTGCCGCCGCGAATGAACTTAACGAGCGAGTCAACGAAGAAGGGATCGTCCTTCTCAAAAATGAAAACGGAGCCCTGCCGTTAAAGTCGGGCGCGAAGGTCAACGTTTTCGGCAAAAGCTCGGTGAATCTCGTCTATGGCGGTTCGGGTTCGGGCGCGGGCAGTACGGACGGCAGGAAAAACCTGTTTGAAAGTCTAGACGCGGTCGGAATCAGGTATAACACCACGCTGAAAAGCTTTTACGAAAATTCTTCGGCATCGGGCGAGGGACGTCCCGCCAATCCTCCGATAGAGAATTCGGGCGTATACCTGCCCACGGGCGAAACGCCCGTCGAAAGCTACGGCACTTCCGTTTGGAATAGCTGCACCGACGAGGAGATAGATACGGCGCTCGTCGTATTCTCCCGCATCAACGGCGAGGGGTTCGACCTTCCGCGCACGATGAAAAATAAAAACGGCAACGGCGCGGTGGAAGGCGCCAACGCCGACGACCATTATCTCCAACTCGACAATAACGAGCGCGCCTTGCTGAAACGAATCGGAGAACTCGACAATATCGAGCATATCATCGTGCTCATAAACAGCAATTCTGCGATGGAACTCGGTTTTTTGGACGACGCGGGGCATTATGCGTATAACGACAAAATCGACGCCGCGTTGTGGATAGGCGGACCGGGGAACAGCGGAATTATGGCGCTCGGCCGCGTGCTTACGGGGGAAGTGACGCCTTCGGGCAGACTTCCCGACACTTATGCCCGCGATTTCACGAAGGACCCGTCCTTTGTCAATTTCGGGAATAATAACGTCAATGAAAGAAAGGGCAAATACACGATTTCCGGCGATCAGTACATGAAGACGGCAAGCCAGCCCTACCCCTATTATTTCGTGGATTACGAAGAGGGGATATACGTGGGGTACCGTTATTGGGAGACGCGCGGTTATACGGAGGGCGCCGAGGCTTATACGGGAGAAATCAAAGGCAGTACGACGAAGGAATGGGAGGATTGGTATTCCGCGCACGTCGTGTATCCGTTCGGCTACGGTTTGTCCTATACGACGTTTGAATGGAGCGTGACGAATCGGGAGAATATCGAGAAATGCGATTTGAAGGACGGTAAGTTTACGATCGAGGTGGAAGTTACGAATACAGGCGACTACGCGGGGAAAGACGTCGTGGAAATTTACGCCGTGACTCCCTACTATGAATATGGGATAGAGAAAGCGCATAAAGTGCTTTGCGGATTTGCGAAAACTCCTATCCTGTATCCCTCCTCTCAGTCAGAAAAGGGACCTTCGTCCTGTACGGTCGAGATTGAAATAGACCCTTACGATATCGCTTCTTACGACTATTCGGACGCAAACGCGAACGGTTTCAAGGGCTATGAGCTCGAAAAGGGCGACTATATATTCTGCGTGAGTAAGAACGCTCACGAGTCGGTTGAAGACCTCACCGTCAATTTGTCCGAGGACGTGCGTTACGAAAAGGACGCGGTCACGGGATATAAGGTGGAGAATCGCTTTGACGGAATCGCCGCACAGCTTTCCGACGTGTCCGTAAACGGGAATACGCGCAAGGGCATGTCCCGCACCGATTGGGAGGGAACTTATCCCACGTCGAGGGCAGCGGCGGAGGATCGTATTGTCGATGAAGCCTTCATTGAAGAATTCAAAAAGACGGATAGCCTCAATCCTCATATCGACGAGTATAAGATGCCCGATCAGGCGGCAAAGGCGCCCGCATTGGCTCCGATACAGCTCATAGATATGATGGGCGAAGATTATGATTCAGAGAAATGGGACGACTTTATGGATCAGATCACCGTATCCGATATGGTGAGGATGATTGAAAACGGTAACTTCCAGTCCCCCGATATTTTGTATGTCGGAAAAGCGGCGACGTACGAATCGGACGGTCCCGTCGGTTTCGTAAACTTCATGGATTTGACGGGGGCGTATTACGGTACCTGTTCCTATGCTTCCGAGACGGTGATGGCGTCCACATGGAATTTAGAGCTTTTGTACGAAGTGGGCGTTTCCATCGGCAACGAAGGAATTTGGGGCAACGCGAAGGGCGACCAAATGCCGTATAGCGGTTTATACGCTCCGGGCGCGAATATACACCGCAGTCCTTTCGGCGGCAGAAATTACGAATATTTTTCGGAAGACGGATATCTTTCCGGCATGCTTGCCGCCAGCGAAATTTCAGGTGCGGCAGAAAAGGGCGTGTATATGTATATCAAACATTTTGCCGTAAACGATCAGGAAACGCACAGGGACCAGAACGGTATTGCCGTATGGCTCACCGAGCAGGCGTTGCGAGAAATTTACTTTAAGCCGTTTGAAAAGGCGGTCAAAATCGGAAAGACCACGGCGGTGATGAGTTCTTTCAATCGGATAGGCTCAGTTTGGGCGGGGGGCAATTATAATTTGCTTACCGAAGTTTTGCGCAACGAGTGGGGTTTCCGCGGCACGGTCATTTGCGACTTTAATTTAAGCACCTATATGAACGCCGAGCAGATGCACTATGCGGGCGGAGATTTAAACTTGACGACCATGCCCAATAATCGCTGGTCGCCGGATACTTCGGACCCTGCCGATGTTTACGTAGTGCGTCAAAGCGCGAAAAACGTCATGTATACGGTTGCAAACAGCTGTGTAATGAATAGGGCGGTAAGCGGTTATACTTTACCTCTTTGGCAAATCGCCTTGATCGTATTCGATTGTGTTGCCTTTGTGGCAATCGGCGTCTGGGGATTTTTCGCCATAAGGAAATACGTGAAAGGGCGCCGTGAGACGGCTGAGGCGGGAGCTTCTACCGAAACGGAAAAATTTGACGAAACAGGTAATCTGCCGAAAACTTAAAACTTGATGAAGCAGGAAATTCGATATAAAAAGAATTTTCGGCGTGTTTTCAAAGCGCCGCCCGATAACGGCGGCGCTCGATTTTTAGGGAGACAGGAACATGGAGAAGCAGGAAATTATTAAAAAATTAAGCAAAAAAGAAAAAGCGGAGCTGTTGACGGGGCGGGACTTTTGGTCAACGGCGGAGTTTAAGG
>CAKXBD010000158.1 GCA_934871445.1 uncultured bacterium
AGCGCACACACTGCAGCCATTTGCAGTTTTGAGGTGTATTTTCAGGACATGAAAACGGCATGATTTCGGGTGAAAAACAGGTTTTTGAGAGGGGCGTTTGGTGATGTTCTTCGCTGGACTTTGGGGTGTAATGGTGGTGAAGGACGCTGTGTCTTGATGCGGAAATCAAAATAAGCCCGTAAAAGGTTCTTAAAAGGCAAACAAATGTTCATCGATAAAGTATTGAGAAAGAAGTTTCCGTGACAGGAAGGGGCGCAAGAGAAAGAATTTCGGGTATTCGGATAAGGTGTCGTGGATTTTTTGTGAAGAGCGCACTTGATATTGCAGAGGGAGGGGGGGCGCCGAATAAATTTGGCGATTGATTTTCAAAAAGTATGTGATTTGATAGCAGTTGTTTATCAAAAGTCGGTTTTGATGCTCTTTATGTTCGGAGTCATCGAAAAGGCAGTATCGCCGCTCGCAAAGGATATGCGTAACCATTAGGCCATATTAGCAATCAGATCAAAGCGTTGATGTCCGTGATCGAAACTTACTCTATGTCTGCGGTAGAACTTATGGACAAGCTTGGTTTGAAATCGTGTGTAGTGTTCCGTAAAAGCTTTTGCAGCCAGCATTGGAAGCCGGGCTCATCGCCATGACTGATCCCAATACCTCGACAAACCGCAATTGGAGATCTTTATAAGTATTAAAAGGAATACGAATATATTACATAAAAACAATGAAAAGACTTAAATTATTGCTAGTTTTAGTCGGGTTGTTATTTTATATGGATTATTGACTTATAATTGCTTTTATGCTATACTTTAAACAGATGTGACGACAATGGTGTCAAAGCATTTGAAAAAATTTCGGCATAATACTGAGCTATGCCGCTAAGGGGGGACATGAGTAACGTATTAAGTATTGCGATGAGAGCCTGTAAGGATGCAGACGGAGCGGCATTTTCCGATGCAGCTTTGAAGACTGCGGAGGGCATTCGTGCCATTGCCGAATGTTGTGAAGTCATCCATAATTCCATGGAATACGCTCCAAAGAAGGGGTTAAACGCCGTCTCTCTTCTGTTTACTTGGTTGGATTCGCTCTCCGCAGAAACCGTGCAAGCCGAGCTTTCCGTTATAGGTAAAATTCTCGACTGGCTAAAGCCGTATGTTTTGCATTGGGAGGACAATCTTCAGCAGTTATTGGCGGTTTCAATCATTGACTTGAATATGTTCGACCGCTTGATGAAGAAAAAGATCAAGTGGTCTTTCTTGTATCGGACGGACGTTTTGAATGTTCTAAAAGGGAAATACGATTATTCGTGGTATCGTTTCCCTAAATGTCTTTATTATGAGCATCCGCGGTCGGGCGTGAAGATACTTCCAGAAAAGATGTGGTGTGAACTGCTTGACTTTTATTCGGAGAAAAATGTAGAGTATCCTTCCTTTGCGGTCGGGATGTTTCTTGCCGGTTATCGTAAAGTGATGATTCTTTTGCAGGAGCGAGGGCTGCTGACGGACACCGTGAAGGAAAGTTTCGCGACATATGTGACCGAAACAAATCGCGACTGGTATTGCGAACTTACCGGGAAGAGGGCTACGTCGAACACCTTGCTTGCTCAGCTCTGGGCGGAGGAGTCTGGCGGCCGTGCTTCTTTCAATCCGTTTGCTCATTCCCAGGGCAAGACGTTTGAATTTTTTAAACAGAATGCCGGGAGCATCACCGATATATCGCTTTTAGAACAAGTTTTGCATGCATTCCCGATAGGGCTTACGTTCGACCACAGATTTTTTGAGAATGAAACGCTCTTTCGCAGTGCTATTACGTCACCGGCTTTAGAAGCCACCCATTTTTTGCGTGATGAGGAGGATGAAGTACGGAAATATTTCAAGCTCTATTATAAAACTGATGAGATGCGTGAATTTGCGCTCACGCATTGGAAGGGCTTTTTACATCAAAAGTTATATCGCGTTTTGCCCAAAGCATTGAAAGATAATATCGATTTTTGGGTTTCTGTCTATGCGGTGCGCGGGGATAAAAGCGGCAAGTGTAACGATTTAGATTGTTTTCCGCCCAATATCTGCAAAAATCAGGAATTTTTAAGAAATTGCACCAAGCTACGGCGAATGGATTCCAATGACTTTAATAAATATTATCAGTATGTAACGCAGGAAGATATCGATTACTCCCTGCAATATGCACTCGTTGACGTAAAAAAACTTCCTTCGTGGTTTACGGCAGAAATTACGAACATCCTGCGTGTTGCGGAAAATAACTCACCCGCTGAAAGTTATGAACGTCTTTTCTACCTTTCACACACATTGGATATGATTCCGCGCGAAAAATTTGCAGACAAGCAATTTGTTCTTCTTGCAGAAAACTATAAAATTGACAGGGCTGAATTCTATAAACGGCTGGATTTGTCACTGCGAAAGGACGAAGATATTTGGAAATTTTGGCTTCAAGGCGTGCCGCTGCAGAAAATAGAAAAAACAGTTCCCGCAATCGTCAAAGGGCATAAAGATTTTCCTGCAATTATCGGGAAGTAGGAGGAAAGTATGGCAAAAATCACGAAAGAACAGATCGATGCGTTGTACGAAAAGATGGCGGAGCAATATGCTCTCACGCCGAGCGAAGGGTATTCTTACGATCCGTGGGCAGAGATCAAACTTGAGGAGGGCGGGCTTTTTCAGTTCACTGTTTCGGAAGAGGTTATGCTGGGATTTAACAAAGTTGATACCGTAACGCCCGAATGTGCAAGAACTTTGGGGAAATTTCAGAACAAGCAGCTCCTGGACAAGTATTGTAAGATAGTGCGCTTTACTGTACCGAGAGAGAACGAGTCAAACGCCAAGAAAATTTTAGAGGGGAAAACTGCCAAATGGCCGCGCGTTTATACATACGTCGAACGTATCGTTCCGACGAGTGAACTTCCGGCTTCCGTTCCGCTCAACGAGGACAGGATTGATGTCGGTTTTTCCTATGAAACGAAAGTGCCGTATACAGAACTCTACCTCCCTCATATATTCGCGATTCGCAAAAACGGAAAGCTGTCGCTCCCTCTTCGTATTCGCCTCGGGGGTGACGTAAAAGGGGATGTTTCCTTTCAGGTAACGGAAGCTCACTACAATATGCGAGATTTATTGATTACTGTGGGTGAGAAGTTGTACTGTTTACGTGTACAGATATATGACAAAAATCTCAGCCTGCCCGTTCCGACTGAATACCGCCTTATCGAGGGTGACGAGAGTATGCTTGATGTGATTATTCAGCCAAAACTTTGGTAAAAGTTCTTAACTTTTGAATATAAAATTGTTTTACGGAAAATTTCCGAAAAGCCTTGACAAAAGAGCCGTTCGGAGGTAAAATAGAAATAAGAGAGTTAGCTTTTCATCTAAGATGGAGTTTGCGCAAGCAGATTTCGCAGACTACTATGGCGCGGGGCGCCTTAGATAGTCTGCGTTCCTTAGTAACTCTCTTTTTTTCTATTATGGGGGAAATTATATGGCTCAAATGATTCCCAAACAAATTTCTTCCGACACAAAAAGCGCCGCAGAACGCAGTTTTTTCAATTTTATCCGCGATGCCGAAGGGACGGAAGATTGGATTGTTTTGCATTCCGTCAACATAGGACGGCATATAAGCCAGACGCAGGGCGAGGCGGATTTTATCGTTTTTGCGCCTCAGACGGGAATTTTTGTCGTCGAGATAAAGGGTGGAGGGATCTCCTTTTGCGGCGGCCGCTGGAATTCGCGGGATAGAAACGGGAATCTCTATGAGATCAAAAATCCCGTAGCCGAAGCCTCGGGGGCGATGGAATCCCTCAGAAAGTTTGTGATCGACGAACTCTCCTACAAAAATAAATCCGCAAAGAATTGTCTTTGGGGGTTTTGCGTCGTTTTTCCCGACGGCTATTTTCATAATACTTATACCATCCCGGATCTTGCGGACGAACAGGTGGCGGATAAGACAGACATGGCGCATCTTGACGTTTTTTTTCGGCGGCTTTCGGAGTATTGGAAGAAGAGATGCCGTGTCGCTGGTTTGAGCCCCTGTCTTCCCAACGTTGCGGCATGTAAAGATATAATCAAAATTCTTCGGCCGGAGATAGATTTCACCGTTTCGCTCGTAGGACAGGTGGAAACGGTTGAAAGGCAGCTGATCGCGCTCACGGAAAATCAAAACGACGTTTTTGAAGGACTTGCCGAAAATGAAAGGTGTTTGATTCGGGGCGCGGCGGGGACGGGAAAGACAATTCTCGCCACAAACTTTTTCAAAAAGGTGTCGGGTGCCGGGGCAAATTGCGCGTATTTTTGTTATAATAAGCAGTTGGCTGCATATGTTTGGGAGGCGATTCGTCCGACAGTGGAGTGCTGTTTCCACAGCTATATGGAATCTGTGGCGGGTGCGGCGTTTCCGGATTTATGGCGGGATAGGGAAGCGGATGCGGGACGTTATTATTCCGATATTCTTCCGGAGCGATTTATAGAGGCCTACGTCGACAGCGGGGCCGAACCGTTCGATTATCTTATCGTCGACGAAGCGCAAGATTTGATGAACGAAAAGTATCTCGAAGTATTCGATCTCATTTTAAGCGGCGGATTGAAAAACGGGAAGTGGACGTTTTTTATCGACGCAGAAAATCAGAATATTTATACGGGAAAATCGTACGAGGAAATATATCGGCTGCTCTCGCGTTACGGGGTGTACTATACAAAATATCTGCTGAAAGATAATTGCCGAAATTCGATGGCGATCATAGAACAGGTCGATAAGTGGTTTAAGACAAGAACGCGTACCCGGAAGCAGTCCGAGAGG
>CAKXBD010000159.1 GCA_934871445.1 uncultured bacterium
TTCATACGCTGCTTCGATATCCTCTTTCTTTTCCGATGCAGGCGCATACGTATATCCGCAAGAAGCATACCCCACTTCGGCTCCCTTTATCGTTTTTAGTACCCGAGCGGCTTTTCCGTGCGATTTCAACAAATTATGCAACGCACTTAACTGTTCTTTCAATGCAACTTTTATGCCCGGAGCATGTACGCCCAAGTAATATCCGCAGCCCAACACGCACTGCGGTTCGTTAATAGTCATAAAATTTTTTACTCTGTCACCGTAAAGTTCTTTGACGCGCTCCGCGTATTCTTCAAACCAATCTGCCATCTCGGGGTTCAAAAATCCGCCTCGGTTTTGCAGCGTCTGCGGCAAATCCCAATGGTACAACGTTAAAAACGGCGTTATGCCGTTTTCCAACAGCTTATCAATCAATCGATTATAAAAATCCGCGCCTTTTGTATTCAGCCTCCCCGTTCCTTCCGGCAAGATCCTCGACCAAGCGAGGGAGAAGCGATAAGCATTTACTCCCAAGCCTTTCATTAAATCGACGTCTTCCGACATTCTATGATAATGGTCGCAGGCATTATCGCCGTTTTCTCCACGAGCGATGGCTCCGTCGCGGTGCGAATATACGTCCCAAATCGACTCGCCCTTTCCGTCCTCGTTTTTCCCGCCTTCAATCTGATAAGCGGCCGTTGCCGTACCCCAATAAAAATCCTTTCCGAATTCCATTTTTTATTTCTCCCATTTTATTTGTTCCATATATGGTTTGAGCATCTTTGCAAAGTTCGTACCCATCATGACATGGCCGAAGCCCGACGGATGCAAAATATCTCCCGAAAGGTAAGACGCCTTATCCAATAACTTATGCCCGTCCAACAGTATCGCATTTGCATATCTTTGCGCATGAGAAACGATTACCCCGCGGCTTCGGGAATAATATTCCGTATAGTCTTCCGTCGTTTTGCTCACGTCCGACAATCCGCGAACGGGCGTCATGATAAAAATTTTCTTATCCGCAAATCGTTCGCAAAAGGTATCGATGAGAGTTCCGACTCGTTCTTCGATGATTGCAAGGGGGCGATTCGCGATATTGGTTCCCGGCTCCAGATAGACCGCGTCAAACGTTTCCCGACACAGATATTCCACCGTTTCCCTTTCGCAAAAACAACCGCCCGCTATTGCTTTATTCTGAATATCTATCCCCAAAATCTGCGCGGCCGTATTCAGATAATTCAGCTGCGGACACAGAGCTCCGCACCCCTGTGTAATCGACGAGCCATAAGCGAGCAGTTTTATCTTGGGACATTCCGACCTTGACGGTACACTGACTTTTTCTCCTCGCTCCGTCAAAAGCCCCAAAAAACGAATATCTCCTTCCCCGTCGAGAGCAATTCTCCATACGTTTTTCCCAAATCGATTTTCGCTTTCTTTGCCGACTCCTTCCAAAGCCTCGGGATAACTCAATTTTATTTCGTTTCTGCCCTGCTCCGTCGTCAAGCTTGTATTTTGAAAATCGCCGTTATAGACGGTAAGACAAGTCGGGCGCGCCGTTTCGATCAAAAGAACAATGTTCTTTGCCGCCGTTTCAAAGCGCAATTCTATTCCGTATGAGGTCCGCGCCGATCCGCGATGCCCGTTGAAATCCCGAATAAATTGTCCGTTTTTATCGTATTCCCCTATACTCAGCTTATCACAGACGCTCAACGGAAAACGATACAATACCCCGTCACGGATTTCCGCCGTGTTGAAAAATTCTATTTCGTCAAATTTCATTATTATTTAATCTCTCGCTTACCTTTCGTCAAATACGGCACAGCATAGAAAAATCTGTGCCGTGCCGTATTTGATTTTCTTTATTATACCACACAAAAATCCGATTGTCAAGACCTATTTTCGGGGTATTTTTACTTTATCTTCCGCAAACAATCAAGGTCTTTCTTTGTCAATTTACAGAATAGGAACAGTTCTTCTTTAATCCGATTTCCTTAATCTTTGCCGAAGCGCCTTCGCCCTCGACGACGATATTCCAGACCTCCGACGGGAAAGCAGAGACATCGAACCCTTCGGGAACAGAATTGTCCGCTCCGATTTTTCCGCAACCTTCCGCCGTAAAGGCAGGATCGTCGCCCGACAGTCCTACGAAAGTATCCGTTTCGTCCGTAAGGCGATACCAGCAATTTTCCGGCTTGAAAGCACCTTCTTTTACGCCCGTAAGCGCACCGCCCGCCTTGATTGCGCCCGCACCTTCAAATAAATCCACCCAATCGATTTCGACAAAGCAGTTTACTATCTTTGATGCGCCCGTAGTATATCCCGCGATTGCGCCCGACGCACGCCACTGATTGTTCTGACAACCCATAACCGTCGCCTTTACGTAACAGTTTTCAATCGTGCCTCTGTTCAAGCCGACGAGAGCGCCGCTCTTGTTGCGGAAACCTTGGTTCTGTCCCGCGGAGTTCTGCCAAATCTCATGATTCAAAACAAGATTTCGAATCGTACCGTTATTTCCGCCGAGCAGACCGATATATTCGCTCGTCAATTGCTTGAATTTCAAATTGGAAATCGTGAACCCATTTCCGTCGAACACGCCGGAAAATGCATTATTCTGTACGCCGATGACGGGTTTATTATAGGCGAATACTTTCGCACCGTCCTTGCCGTCGAGTTCCTCGGAAGCGCCCTCCATATTGTTTTGCAGCACGATGTCATTCATAAGGAGATACCAGCCGTCCAAATGCTGATTGATTCCGAACAATTCCGTTTCAGTCTTAATCGGCACATATACTCCCAGACGGAATTCCACGGTATAGACGCCCTCGACCGTTACCGTAATCGTCACGGCGCCGCCGTAATAGTCTTTTTCATCAGAGGCCGTGAAAACGGCTTTTGTCGAATCCGTTTCGTCTACCGTTAAAGTTCCTTTTCCCGACGTGAGTTTCCATTCGATTTCCGCGTCCATGTCGGGGGTCAGAGTTACGGACAAATCCGCCGTATCTCCTTTCAGGATGACCTCTTTATATTCGTCGGGAGAAACTTCGAGCGCCTTTTCCAGCACCGTCACCGTACAGGTCGCCGTCGCGTTGCCGACCGCCGCGGTTATCTGTGCGCTTCCCGCTCCAACTGCCGTAATATGTCCGTCCTGAGAGACGGAAACAATTCCCTCGTTCGAGCTGGACCATACGACCTTTTCGTCGGAGCCATAAACTTCCGCTATTAAATCGTATTCGGGCGTCATATCCAAAGACAGCTCAAAAGAGGATTGATTCAGAAAAACGGAAACCCCGAACGTACAGTTCTTTTTAAGCTTAAATTCGGTAAATTTAGCTTCTTCTCCCTCGCCCTGTATTTCGATATCCCAAATATCCGAAGAAAATCCGTCTTTGGAGAAATTGCCGGGGATACTCATATCCTTGCTGATTTTTCCGCTGTTGACAAGAGCCGGAGTCGCGCTTCCGATGACGTTTACGTTATTTTCATAGGGCTTGGACGCCTCGGATTCTCCCGTGTAGACAAACCAGCAGTTATCCACTGTATACGAGCCTTCGACCGCCATCGTCATCCCCACGATACCGCCCATTTTGAAGGTACTATCCACAGAACCTGTTTCCAGCACGTAGACCATTTCCACTTCCGCAAAGCAATCTTCTATAATACCGCCCTGATACAACCTGCCGCAAATTCCGCCGCCCGAAGTCGTATTGAACTGCGTGGCAATCAACGTTACTTTTGCGGAACAGTTGGATACCGTACCCGAATTATCTGCGCAGATCGCTCCGCCCTGGTTCCGGATAGAGCGCAGGTGTCCACCGCCGTCCGTGCGATACGGCTCTATGATGACGTTGAGATTTTTAATTGTACCCGCGTTGTTGCCGAACAATCCGCCGTTGTGATGGAAATAAATTTTCAGATTGGAAACAGTGAATCCGTTTCCGTCGAATACGCCCGTAAACGTCCCGTTCCAATTCTCTTCCCCTGAGGTCAAAGTCGTGCGTTGGGTAATAACTGCCTTATTATAGGTCCAGACGGGATTTCCATTGACGTCTTTATATTCCTGCGTGAGCGGCTCGTTGACAGTATTGGGCATAATGCCCTCCACTTTATTCTGCATGACGATATCGTTCATCAGCATATAGTACCCGTCCAGATGATAGTTGATATCGACGAGCTCCTGCTCCGTGGAAACGGGAACGAACATATCGATTTTGAACTCTGTGACGGACGAGCCCTCTACGCGGACGGAAATCGTCGCGGAGCCGCCGTAATAGTCCTTTTCGGGAACGGTGTATGTCGCTTTCAAAGGATCTGTTTCGTTGACCGTCAAGGTTCCCACGCCGTTATTTTCAATCGTCCAGACCACGTCGAGCGCCTTATCATAGGGCTCTACCGAAACCGTGAACTCCTGAGAGGTGCCGCTACCCTGATAGGATTTCGTAAGCATGACGGAAGAATAGTCCTCGGGAATAATCTCGAATTCCGTCTGCGTCGTCTTGACGACCGTTACGATAATCACTTTTTCCACCGAGTTTTCTCCCGATACCGCTTTTACGGTGAGTTCCGCTTCCCCGACGCCTACGGAAGAAACGACGCCCGCGTCCGTTACGGTAAATACTTCTTCGTTTCCGGAAACAAATTCAAATTTCGCGTCCTGTTTTTCGTCGTTGACGAAAAATTCCGCCGTAATCGTCTGAGTATTCAAATCAGCGTCGTTCAACGACAGCAGGGATAAATCCAAGGAATTGTAATTCGTGCGGATTTCCAGCTGGTCCTCCACGACGACGTCTACCGTCTTTACGACCTTG
>CAKXBD010000160.1 GCA_934871445.1 uncultured bacterium
GTGCCATTCCAGACGATCGGAGGAAATTCCCGAATAGTGCTGGATTCCGTAGATAATTCCCGCCACGCTTCGGGGAAGCGCCACCTCCGCGAACGGCACGCCGTAGCCCATCGTGTCGCAGGCGCGGATTTTGACGGGGATTCCCGCTTCGTCCGAGACGCGCTGCAATTCGTTGACAAACGGGAGCACGAAGCCGTAAAAATCCGCGCGGGTGATGTCCTCCAAGTGACAGCGGGGAATAATGCCCGCGTCGAAGGAGTCCTTGACGGCGCCGACATATTTATCGAGAGCCTGCTTGCGGGTCAGTCCCAGCTTTTTGAAAATATGGTAATCCGATGCGCTGACGAGGATTCCCGTCTCCTTGATGCCCAAACTTTTGACGAGCGCGAAATCTTCCTTCTTCGCCCGTATCCAAGTGGTGATTTCGGGAAATTTCAAGTCCATGGACTGGCATTTTTCTATCGCTTCCCTATCCTTTTTGCTATAAGCGAAAAATTCCGTCTGGCGAATGATGCCGTTCTCCCCGCCCAGCCTCGAAAGCAGGCGGAACAAGTCCGCGATTTCCTCAACCGTATACGGCGTTCGGGACTGCTGGCCGTCGCGGAAAGAAGTGTCCGTGATCCAGATTTCGTCCGCCATGCCGAGCGGCACCCGACGGTGATTGAACGGGACTTTCGGAATTTCCGCATAATCGTAAATTTCCGTATACAGATTGGGCGTGGTTACGTCCTGCAAATCGTATACGTAAGAATGTTGCTCCAAAAGATTCGTTTTATCCGACCTTTTCAACATAAGTCCGTTTCTCCTTATAACCCGATTCGGAGGGCGAAATTATTCGCCCTCCCCCAAGTACGCCTTTCTGACGCTTTTATCGTCGAGCAATTCCTTGCCCGTTCCCTCTAAAATGACGTTGCCCGTTTCCAAAACGTACGCCCTGTCCGCCAATGACAGCGCTTGCTTTGCGTTCTGCTCGACGAGAAAGACGGTCACGCCGCTTTCGTTAATTTTCTTTATCATGCCGAAAATCTGTCCCACGTACAGCGGCGAAAGCCCCATGCTCGGCTCGTCGAGCAATAAAAGTTTCGGATGAGACATCATCGCCCGCGCCACCGCCAACATTTGCTGCTCCCCGCCCGAAAGCGTGCCCGCGATCTGGTTTTCACGTTCCTTCAATATCGGGAAAAGAGAATACATCTCCTCCAAGGTTCCCGAAAATTCCGCTTTATCCTTGCGCGAAAAGGCTCCCAGCAAAAGATTGTCCTTGACTTTGAGCTCCTGAAAAATCCGTCGGCCCTCGGGAACCTGACTCATGCCCAATCGCACGATTTTATGCGCGGGGTATTTGGTCACGTCCGTACCCGCGAACTCGATTTTGCCGCTATCGGGCGTCAAGAGCTTTGCGACCGCGTGCATCGCCGTCGTTTTACCCGCTCCGTTCGTCCCGATAAGCGCTACGATTTCTCCTTCGTCTACATGAAAGGAAATCCCCTTGATTGCCTTGATGAGGCCGTAAGATACTTGAAGATTTTCGACGTTCAGCAAAGCCATCTCATTCACCTCCCAGATATGCCCTTACGACTTCGGGATCGTTCAATACGTCCTTCACCTTCCCCTGCGCAAGCACCGTGCCGAAATTGAGCACCGTCAATCTATCGCAAATCCCCGAAACGAGCCGCATATCGTGCTCGATGAGCAGAATCGTGACGTCAAATTTATCCCGCACCAGCCTGATGGTATCCATAAGCTCCTGCGTCTCGTTAGGGTTCATGCCCGCCGCGGGCTCGTCGAGTAACAGCAAAGAAGGCGACGTCGCCAACGCCCGCGCGATTTCCAGCTTTCTCTGTTTCCCATAAGGCAGATTCCCCGCGAGCTGATTCCGAATCTCTTCTAAGCCGAATACCCGAAGAAGCTCCTTCGCCTTCTCGCGCATCGCCGTTACCGTCTTATAATATCGCGGAGTTCTGAAAATACTGTTCGCTAACGAACATTTATACTCGGGACGATTTTCAAGGCCCACCATTACGTTGCGGATAATACTCATATCCTCGAAAATACGGATATTTTGGAACGTTCGCGCGATCCCCGCACGGTTGATCATCATTTGACTCTTTCCCGTCAGCTTCCTGCCGTTCAGATAGAAATCTCCCGTCGTCGGCTTATATACTCCCGTGAGGAGATTGAATACCGTCGTCTTTCCCGCTCCGTTAGGGCCGATCAAGCCGTAAAGCTCTCCTTTCTTTACTTGAAGGTCGATCCCCTTCACGGCGCTGAGACCGCCGAAGGAAATGCCCAAATTTTCCGTTTTAAGGACGTATTCCGCCTCCGATTCGGCAGAAGAAACCACGGAGGTTTGTCGGGCGGGTAAAACAGAGGCCGCGGCTTCAACAGACTTTGGAGAAGTAACGGAAGCAACGGAAAACGATTCGTCTGAGCGATTTCGGACGGAATCGGCAGAAGAAGCGGGAACACCCGCCGGAAAGTTTTCGGCAGTGTCAACCGAAGAAACGGAAGTCGGAAGAGAAGGTTCTGCGGAAATTTCCGCGGAGGAAACCGAAGAAGCGCCGACTGTTTCGGAGACAGGCTCGGAAACGGGCGCGGCTGAGGATTTCTTTTTGAAAATTTTTGCCGCGAGAGTACGGAGATTATATTTCTTTCTGAAATCTTTGAGTCCCGGAGCGTGATTGAAAACCACGATTCCGATGAGAATGAGAGAGTAAATTACGTTTTGCAGCGCCGCAAGATTGCCCGTAAGAACGGTGGCGAGTTCGGTGTTTATCCAAGTGATCAGCACAGCGGATACGATTACGCCGCTTA
Organism: uncultured bacterium; assembly: GCA_934871445.1. GTDB lineage: Bacteria > Bacillota > Clostridia > Christensenellales > Borkfalkiaceae > Scatosoma. Next base: position 2,815 of record CAKXBD010000160.1, read on the forward strand.
TGCTGCGCATGCCGCCGAGCACGACCATGACGAGAATATCGATGGAATAGCTATAACCGAAAGTGCCGGAAGAGACGCGATTGGTGTTGCTGAAAAGCACTCCCGCGATTCCGGCAAAAAACGCCGAGAGCATGAATATCATCAACTTATAGTAAGTGACGTTTATACCCATGGAGCGGGCGGCAATCTCATTGTCGCGAATTGCCATGATCGCCCTGCCTTGTTTACTGCGCACAAGATTTTGCACGACAAACATCGTTATGAGAAGCACTGCGAACCCGACGATGAAAATTTCCTTATACCGATAAGTATCCATTCCGAGTTCCGCCCCGAAAGTCCCCGAATTCTGGAAAACCGTCCGAACGATTTCCCCGAACGCGAGCGTGACGATAGCGAGGTAATCCCCTTTCAGACGGAGGGCGGGGAGGCCGATAATCAAGCCGAAAAACGCCGCGACCAAACCGCCGATGAGCATGGAGACGATGATCGACACGAGCGGCGCAGCGTCCGTAAAGCTCGCATAGACATACGTTTCCATATAGCCGCCGATATATGCTCCCAAGCCCATGAACGCCGCATGCCCCAAGGAAAGTTCGCCCAAAAAGCCGACGACGAGGCAGAGGGAGACGGCAAGCACCGCGCTATATGTGATTTTTTCCAGCAGGAAACGGGTGGATCGTTCCAGATTTCCCGTCGAATGCAAAACGGAAAAGAAAATGGCAAATGCCGCAACTACCACGTAATTGATACAGCCCTTCCACTCAAAGTTCTTTTTGATATTTTTGAAATAAGTTTTTGCCGCATTTTCCATATCACACTTTCTCCCGTTTTTTCTTGCCGAGAATACCGCTCGGTTTGACGAGGAGTATGACGATGAGCAACACAAACTCCACGGCAATCGTATACTTGGACAGTGCGGGCACTGCCCCGCAGATACATTCTATGATTCCGAGAAGAAGTCCGCCGACCATGGCGCCCGGAATCGAGCCTATTCCCCCGATGACCGCCGCCGTAAACGCTTTGATTCCCGGCATGGAGCCCAAAGTCGGATATACCGCCGGCGAGCCCAGAAGGTAAAATACTCCCGCTACAGCCGCAAGCGCCGAACCGATGGCAAAGGTCAATGTGATAATCGCGTTTACATTGATGCCCATCAGGCGGGCCGCGTCCCGATCCTCCGCCACGGCGAGCATGGCTTTGCCCGCCTTCGTCTTATGAACGAACAGCGTCAAAGAAACCATGATCGCCGTCGCGGCGAGAAGCGTCACTATCGTCGAAACTTTAATCTTCAAACTTCCGACGGAAATCGTGCCCAAATCGCCCAGATCTACCATCTGCTGCCCCGGCCCGAAAATCATCTGCGCCAAGCTCTGCAACAGATAACTGACGCCGATCGCCGTGATCAGCACCGCGAGGGGAGAAGCGCCCCTCAACGGTTTATATGCGACTTTTTCGATGACGATACCCACGACTACGCAGAGGGGAATCGCGCACAGCACGCCCACGACGGGCAGCCCCGTCATGCTGAAAAATACCATGATCGTATATCCGCCCACCATAATGATGTCGCCATGCGCAAAGTTTAACATCTTCGCTATGCCGTACACCATCGTGTAGCCGAGCGCGATCAGTGCGTAAATTCCTCCGAGATTGAGTCCGTTGATAAATGTAGTAATGAAATCCAGCATTCCTTTCTCCTCCGCATTTGCCGCTTACCTGCCCCTGTCCTTATGCCGCCGAATTCTTCTCCTTTACAATATATTTCACAGGGACTTTATTTACCGTTCCGTCCTCGCTCCAATAGATGCCCTCACCCGTCACTCCGTCAAAAGTGAAGTCTTCCTTTTGAAAAGTCTCTTTGAGAATGTCGCACAAGTCGCTTGCGGAAATGTTTACAGGGATTTCCTCTCCGCCGGAAATCGCGGTCTCCATCGCCTCATAAATCGCGTACACGCAGTCGTAAGC
>CAKXBD010000161.1 GCA_934871445.1 uncultured bacterium
GAATACGGATTTCTCACGACAATGTCTTCTCCCGCCGAGGCCGCACGCACACAATCGGGAATGATTCTATCGGGAGCAAAATCTCCCCCGCCGATTACGTTGCCTGCCCGAGCCGTGGAAACTGCCGTCCCCGCCGCGCCCAAAAAAGAATTCTTATAGGCGTGCGTCGCCAATTCCGAACAGGATTTACTGTTGGAATAGGGATCATATCCGTCGAGCGGTTCGCTCTCGCGGTACCCCCATTCCCATTCTTCGTTTTTATAGACTTTATCCGTCGTCACATTGAGAAAAGACCGCACTTTTCCGTTCAATCTGATACACTCCAAAAGATTGACAGTCCCCATTACGTTGGTGAGATAGGTTATCCGCGGAGCACGATAGCCTTCCCGCACGATCGGCTGAGCCGCCAAATGAAAGACAATTTCGGGAGAAAAGGCGTCAAACACTTCTTTCAAATGCTCGAAATCCGCAATATCGCCGATGCAGGAGACGCACAAGCCGTCTCCGTCGATAAGGTCATAGAGGGAATCTTTCGGTGCCTCCAAGGCATACCCGCATACTTCCGCGCCCATTTCATGCAGCCAAAGGGTCAGCCAGCTGCCTTTGAAACCCGTATGTCCGGTTATCAAAACTCGTTTATTTCTATAAAATTCCCGTAGATTTACCATGTTTTCCACTCCGCTCTGCCCGTACACCAAAGGGATTCCAATTGTTCCTTGTCGCGCAGGGTATCCATACATTTCCAAAATCCGTCATGCCGATACGCCATGAGCTGCCCCTCCTTTGCGAGCGTTTCCAAAGGTTCTTTTTCAAAGATCGTATCATCGCCCGATATATAATCGAGCACGCCCGGTTCGCAGACCATATATCCCGCATTGATGAGAGAACCGTCACTGTCCGCTTTTTCGCGGAAGCTTTTAATGAGACCGTTTTTATCGGGCTTTATTACCCCGAATCTCGAAGCGACGTTGACCGTCGTCATAGTCAGTAATTTTCCGTGCTGTCTATGAAAACGCACGGTATCCGCAATATTTACATCGCTTACTCCGTCCCCGTAGGTGAGAAGAAACGTCTCGTTCCCGATGTACTCCTTTACCCGCTTGATGCGGCCGCCCGTCATCGTATAGAGTCCCGTCTCCGCCAAAGTTACCTTCCAAGGCTCCGAAGTGCTGCGGTGATATGTATATTCGTCCGTTTGAAGATTGATCGTCACATCCGACTGATACAGATAATAGTCGGAGAAAAATCTTTTGATCTCTCCGCCCTTATAGCCGAGACAGATGATAAATTCATTGAATCCGTAATGAGAATATTCCTTCATGATATGCCAAAGAATAGGCTTATCGCCGATTTCCACCATCGGCTTAGGTTTCAAATGGGATTCCTCGCTGATACGGGTGCCGAAGCCGCCCGCAAGGATAACTACTTTCATTGGCGTTCTTCCTCTTTCCGAAATTGTTTTTTAAGGCCGGACATATAGCGTCCAAATTCTCCCTGCCTGAATATCTTTACGCAAGCGACTATACCGAGAAGAATAAATACAATCGCGCTGATGGAAAACAAAAGTTTATTTGAAAATTCCGAATAAAGCGGGTAGAAAAAAAGCAGTAAGCAACTCAATAAAAATACCTTATTTTCCTTTTTATTGCGTTTTTCAAATTCTTTCAGATATTCCATAAAAGGAATCAAAGCAAAAATCGCTACATAACAATAACTGACGGAAGGGACAAGGGCGATCGCGCAAGCCGAAAGGAGCGCCCTTTTAAGAGAATCTTCCGTCACCACTGCGGCAACGGCCAAAAAAAACAGAAATATAAAACCGAGCACAATGCAAACATCATTCACCCAAACAGGGGGAACCGTATGAAAAAACTGTGCACTCTGATAAATGATTTTATATAAAAATGAAGCCAGAGATATGTTGCTGCGATGAAGAATTGCTTCCTTCCCGCCCGCGAATGCTAAAAGATTCTCAAAATAAGCAGAAAATCCCCCTTCATAAAAAAGTATCGGCAGCAGGTATAAAAGGACAAAGTAAAAAAACATCCTCGCCGTCCTGAACCACTTTTTATCGTGAAGCAAAAAGGCACAGAAAAAAAGCGGATACAATTTCAGTACTCCCGACACGGCAAGAGACAAAATCGCCGCTTCTCTTTTCCAAGCCTTTTCGTCTTTATACCAATTCAAAAAAATCAATGAGAAAATTAAGGCTGCGAGAATAATGTTTCCTCGTTTAAGCGCATATATGTTCGGAGCACAACACAAAAAAATCAAAAAAATGTCTCTTCCCTCTTTCTTATTGTTCCCCGCCATGCGGCGTATTAAAAAATAAATGCAGATAAAACAAACGGCCTGATAAAGCAGAAATGCCACCCAAAACCGCCATGAGGAAATAATCTGCATATTCGGCATTCCCCAATTTGAGGTATCCTCTATATATTCTATCTTGTCCAAGTCTTTTTTGAAAATCAGGGCGAACGGAGCTAGTAATAAAAGACTCAAAGCAGAATAGGAAGAACCGCCCTCTAAAAGATATGCGTCTTTCCGAATGGAATAATAGGCTACCTGCGTAAAATCCCCGAAAAGGCGAGGATAAAAAAACTTGACTCCCGTCCCCGCGTAAGCGTTCGCCGCAAGATAAAGCAAATAAATCACCCCGACGCTCCCGCCGATTGCAGCCGTAAAGAGAAGAATATTTTTTAACAGGGAAACCAGCTTGTCCTTTTCTTCAAACACGCTGCCGTCCAAAGGGAATTTTTTCATGTTTTTCGACTCTCTCCGTCTCTGACGTTACGATTGTAATAAAATTGTAACAACATTTTTTATTATAGTACAATTACTTGCAAAATGCAACTATTTACCCCCCCCCCCACGAATTTTCAACTTTTTGTCAAATTTTTTTTACGCGGAGAAGATACTTTCTTGCTTAAACCAATTCACCGTTCGTTGAATCCCTTCTTCAAAAGAAATTTCAGGCTTCCAAGCGATATCTTTTTCAAGGGACGAGGTATCGGCCGAAAGAAACATCACCTGTTCCGAAGAATACGGCAACGCCCCGAAATCCGCCTTTGCGGCTCCGTTCGCCGCGTCTCGGATCGCTAAAATAAACTCCCTGAGCGGCCTCGGTTTTCCGCTTCCGAGCGGATACACACCTCCGTCTTTTCCCGATTCGGCGAGAGAAACCAGCGCCCGCGCCGCGTCCTCGGAATACAGGTAATCCCACATCTGCTCCCCCGCCGTGAACTTCGGAGTTTCCCCCGACAAAAATTTTTGTATCGACGACATCACCATGCTGCCCTTTCCGTCGCAAGGCCCGTAGACACTTAAAATTCTCGTCCAAATGTGCCTGATTCCCTTCCTTTGGCACGCCAGACGGGTGAGCTGCCCCGCACAGAGCTTTGCCATTCCGTAACCGCTTTTCGGGAAAGTCGGCGTATCGGGCCTGAGGGGAACGCTCGACGGACCGTATTCCGCCTGTGACCCCGCCCCCACGAACACCTTACAGCCGAATCGCTCGGCCGCGTCCGCAGCGTCCAAAGAATAACGGATATTGTCGCTTTGCAGACGGACGTCGTTCCGCGCTTCCCCCGTCGTTCCCGACCAAGCCAGATGGAAGAAGGCATCGAAGGGCTCTCCCCTGCCGTTTTTCAGCTCCTTCAACTTTTCCAAGGGACAATCTTCGACCTTTACGTTTTTGAGCCCCGCAAGGCGGGACGTCCGTTCGGAACTCTTGCGGCACAGAGCCAAAACTTCCGCGCCACGCTTTGTCAATTCTCCGACGAGAGCCGTTCCCACCGCTCCCGTACAGCCCGTCACCACCGCGCGGCGGATATTCAGCTTTTCCATACTCAATTCACCGCCTTTTTCTTTCTATACGCCCGTTCCGCTCGTCCGACCGCCAATCCTGAAAAATTTTCTTTTATTAAGAGTAGAAATCTTTTCTCGCTCGGTTGCGGCATGCTGAGAAAATTTTTATTTTTTATCGATTTTTCACTTTCCGTCACGCATGCTCTTCCATAAAGGGCATGAGCACGGAGTTCTGAACGTACAAATACTCGTCTTTAATTCTCAGCGTATCCCCTTCCCGTTCGAGATAGCGGCCGCTTTTTTCCAATGCTTTGGGAAAATCCGCTTCGAGTGAGCTGCCGAAGCTCTTTTCATACTCCGAGAGGGAAACGCCGTACTTCGTGCGCAGGGCGAGCATGATAAATTCAAATTTTGCATCGGTTTCCGAGACCTCCTCGCAGTCTATCGCGGGATAAAAGCCCGAAATGATGCATTTCATGTACTCGTCCAAATTAAAGGTATTCGTAAACCGCTTTCCCTTCATGAAGGAGCTTGCCGCCACGCCGAAACCGATATATTCGCCCCGCTTCCAATAATTGAGATTATGTCTGCTCTCAAAGCCCGGCTTTGCAAAATTGGAAATCTCGTAGCGTTCAAAGCCGAATTTTTTGAGAAGTTTTCTTCCAAAATCGTACATATCCGCGACTTCGTCCGAATCGGGCAGTTCCCCGTTGAGATAATCGGTATAAATGGGCGTGCCATCCTCCACCGTCAACGCATACATGGATATGTGCTCGGAGCCGCATGCCGCCGCGAGCTCTATAGTCTTTCCGATGTCTTCTTTACTCTGATTTTTCAGACCGAGCATGACGTCGGTGCTGAAATTTTCCCCTTTCAGAAGTTTCGTAGCATATACGTAGTCCCGAACGTTATGGATACGTCCGAGATCCGCGAGCTGTTCGTCTA
>CAKXBD010000162.1 GCA_934871445.1 uncultured bacterium
CCCCCCGGGGGGTGTCTTTCGCGCTTTTGCGCGAACGTGTCATCAAATTTTTATTTCGTTAACGTTAACGCTATATGCCATAAGCCTATTTTTCGGTCATTTGACCGAAAAGGCACATCAGCTACGGATAGATATTTTACATTAAAAAATTTAAGCGGTAGTCCCTTCCACTAAAAAGACTTTTTCCTTTTGAGGGGAAAGGGATTTTTCATTTCCTTCCAATTTAGAGACAATCATTTCGCTGGCGCGACGAGCCATATCCATTTTGTTCGTGCCTATTGAAGTCAGGCGGTGAGGAATATGAATTTCCTGCTGAACATTGTCATAGCCAATCAAGCGTACGGCAGGCAAATGATTTTTTTCTATGAAATAGAGAGTTTCAAAGGCGAGCATGTCGTTGAAACAAAATATAGCATCGGGAAATCCTTCTTCTGAATTTTTCAAATCCAAAAGCCTCTTTTCAATTCCTTCATTGGGGTCAATAATACGAGGCGAGGGAAGACCATTTTTTTTCAATTCACTTTCAAAGCCGTTAAAACGATCGTAGGCACAAGTAAGTTCCAAAGCCTCGGTGATGCAGACCATATTTCTGCATCCGTCTCGAATCAATCGTTCCGCAGCCAATCTGCCGCCCTCCTCGTCGTCGGTATGGATACAATCCACTCGTTTTATGGCGGTACGGCGGCCGAATAGCAATACGGGAACATTGTAACGTTTGACGAGCGCTGATATACATTCTTCGGGTTCAAGGAAGCTGATAATGCCGTCCACATTATAAGAAACCGCAGACATATATGCTTCTTCATTGAGTCTAAAATGCCTAAAAGGCATTGTCAAAGTCGAATAACCGAGTTCTTTGAGAGAAAATTGGATAAAGTCGGTCATAATGGAGAAGTAAAGATTGATGAGATTATCATAAATAATGGCAATCAATTTTGTAGAGCCTCTTCGGAGCGCACTGGCCGTAGAATTTTTTACATAATTGAGATTTGCGGCGATTTCCAGCACTCTTGTTTTTGTAGAAGCCGCAATATCCGGAGCGTCTCTCAAAGCTCTTGAAACCGTTTGAGGAGTTACTCTTGCGATTCTTGCCACATCTTTAATTGTCACTCTTGCTCTCTTTTCCATCTTCTCTTGCCTGAAACCGCTTTATCAAAGGCGGAATCTCATTTTTTCGTTTTCATCAAAATATACTTCGGCGATACAAGCGCGGCGGTCTCCTCCCGGCCGATCGTAAAAGGTATGAATATGAAAAGCCGTATACAGCTTTCCGTCACTCTCAAAAAGACAGTTATGTCCGGGGCCGGAAAAATCGTCCTCGCGGTATCGGAGAATGGGATTGTCCGCATATTTTTCAAAGGGTCCCAACGGGGAATCGCTCTCGGAACAGCCGACGGAATATTCGCGGGAATCAAAGCAGTTCACCGAATAATTGAGGTAATACTTTTTTCCCTTCTTAAAAAGAACGGGGCCCTCATTCCAATGCCATTCGGGATTTAAGGAAGTTTCCCAAGGCACGTCGGGAGAAGATATTTTTTTTGGCTGACTCTTAAAGGAAAAATCCCGAGCAATTTCCGCCCCGTAAATCTCGCTGGTATGTACGCCGTCTATAATATTTTCACTGCAATCGCGGACATAATAGAGGTAAGCCTTCCCGTCGTCGTCAAAAAACAACGTAGCATCTATCGCCGCATATCCGAAGTCGAACAACGGTTCGTCATGAATATCCCGAAACGGTCCTTCGGGGCTGTCCGCTGCCGCAAGCCCAATCCGCAAACTGTGCTTTTCTTTCCAGCGTGCCGTAAAAATCATATAGAATTTCCCGTCCCGTTCATATACCTCGGGCGCCCAAAAATTATTTTCTCCCCACGGACTGTTTCGGTAACAATATCCCCCCTCTTTCCAATCAATCAGATTGTCCGAGGTAAAATAACGAAATCCATCCGAGGCAGAGGTAGCATACATGTAATACGTATCTCCATGCTTCAAAATAAAAGGGTCCCCTATTTCGGTTATATTTGTACGTATCATAACAGCTCCTGTCATGCGCCTCTGAATTTTATTGACGTTTTTCTCGGTTTCGCGGCTTTTTCGCCTTTACAGCCTTTATTAACTTTCACAATCTTTCTTGGTTTTGCCTTCTCATCAATCCTCTCGATTGCGTCCGTTAACGTTAAAGTAATTTTATTATATCACCAAATTTTCAAATGTCAAGGGGTTTTTCAAAAATTTTTCAAAAAAATTTTTATTCTATTTGTCAAACGCCGCTGTAAGCGGAGAAGCCGCCGTCCACAGGAATGACTGTTCCCGTCACGAAACCGCTGGCCTTATCGTCCGCCAGCCATAACAGGCAGCCGATTAAATCGCTTATTTCCCCGAATCGTTTCATAGGCGTCGCCGACAAAATTTTCCCCGTCCGCTCCGTTTCCGTTCCGTCCGCGTTATATAACAGTCCCCTGTTCTGATTCGTCACAAAAAATCCCGGCGCGATTGCATTGCAGCGGATTTTACACGGCGCGAAATGTACCGCCAGCCATTGCGTGAAATTGCTTATTCCCGCTTTCGCCGCACTGTATGCGGGAATTTTCGTCAGCGGACGATAGGCATTCATGCTCGATATATTGATGATGTTTCCCCCTCTCTTTACCATATCCTCCGCAAAAACCTGCGTCACTAAAAACGCGCTCGTAATATTCAAATCGAACACGAATTTCAGCCCGCTCTCCTCCAAGGCCCTTTATGCCTTCCGTTTCTCTCGTCATATACTCGTTGTCGCACGTCGCCTTCGCATTGTTTCCTCCCGCTCCGTTAATTAAAAAATTTACCCTTCCGAATTTCTCGTTGATTTCCCTCTTCGCTTGCCTGATTTCTTCTTTATTTAAGCAGTTGCACTTTACCGCAATCGCACTTTTCCCGATTTCTTCCGCATTTTCCTTTGCTCTCTCGTAATTAATATCGAGGAGTGCCACCTTCGCCCCACATTCCGCCAAGGCTTTCGCAAACTCGCTGCATATCACTCCGCCCGCTCCCGTCACCGCGATTATTTTATCTCTTAAATCCACCTTGAATGGTATCATTTTTTTATCTCCTTTTCTATTCCTTCAAATAACCCGTGGAGATACGCTACTCCCAATGCTCGGTCGTAAAGTCCGTATCCCGGTTTTCCGTCCTCTCCCCAAATATTTCTGCCGTGGTCCGGACGTACATATCCCGAAAATCCGTTCTCTATCAACGCTCTTACTATCCCGTAAATATTCAGGTTTCCCGCGGCAGTCAGATGTCCCGATTCCGTGAAATCATTTTCCCCTTCATATTTGAGTTGCCTCAAATGCGCAAAATAGATTCTGTCCGCATATTTCCCCGCCATTTTTATCAAATCGTTTTCCCTTCCCGCGCCTAAACTTCCCGTACAGAAGGTAAAGCCGCTGTGTTTGTTCGGAACCGCGTTTATCAGTCTTTCATAACTCTCCTCTCCCGTCATGATCCGCGGCAAGCCGAACATGTCCCAAGGCGGGTCGTCCGGGTGTATCGCCATATTGATTTCCGTTTCCTCGCACGCGCCCATAATTCCGTTCAAAAAATATACTAAATTGTCAAACAACTTTTCATGAGAAACGCTTTTATATTCCTCTAACAGCCCGTTCAATTCCTCTCCCGTATAGCTTTCGTCCCAGCCGGGCAGGCGTAAATTTTTCACGTTCAGCTCCATGAGCTGTTTATGGCAATAGCTAAGGCTCGTGCTCCCGTCTTTGTTTTTGTGTTTCAAATCCGTCCTCAGCCAATCGAATACCGGCATAAAGTTATAACAAATGCACTTTACTCCGTATTTCCCGAGATTTCTGATCGTCTTTGCATAATTTTCTATCAGCCTGTCCCTCGTCGGCTTTCCGAGCTTGATATCCTCATGCACGGGCACACTTTCTATGACTTCCATTTCCAGCCCCGCTTTTTCGCACAAATCTTTCAGCCGCGAAATTTTTTCCTCCGGCCAGACCTCTCCGACTCCCACCTCGTACACCGCCGTCACCACTCCCGACATATTTGGAATTTGCTTGATGTACTCCAATGGAATACTGTCTTTTTCCCCGTACCATCTGAACGTCATTTTCATTACTTCAACAGCTCCTTTATGTTATAATAACAAATATTTTCTGCCATTTTACGCGCCGAATTTTCCTCATATTCGCCCTTCTCGCAGAGTTCGCCCAAATAATCGCACAAAATTCTGCGGAAAAAATCAAACCGCACATAGGAAGAAAAGCTCCTCGAATCGGTAAGCATGCCTAAATTGTTTCCCAAAGCCGAATATTCCGCGATGGTTTTCAAATTTTTTCGGATTCCTTCCACCGTATCGTTAAACCACCAAGCTGCCCCGAGGCGAACGTGACGGAAGGCGCCCGTTAAAGCCGCCATTTCCGACAAAGCATTGTCGTTCAGCGTATACAACACCGTTTCGGGGCGTTCGTCGTCGGAAAATTCGTTAAGAAATTCAACAATATTTTTAATCGGCTGTTTTTCCCCGATTAAGTCGAAACCGGAATCGGGACCGCATTTTTTATACATTTCCGCGTTATTGTTGCGAACGACGGAAAAATGCAACTGCATGACAATACCGCGTTTTTTATACGCATTTCCGAGCCATTTCAAAAGGAAGCCGAAAAGTGTGTCTTTCTCTTTTGCCGTAAGGGATTGACGCCTGTTGAACAGACTTCGGGC
>CAKXBD010000163.1 GCA_934871445.1 uncultured bacterium
GCTGAGAGACGTCCAAAGCAGCAGAAAGTGCGAAATCGATTATATCGACGGCGCCGTGAGCCGCTGTGGAGATAAATACGGCGTGGACACGCCCCTTTGCGACAAGGTGACGGAAATCGTCCACGGAATAGAAAACGGACTTTACGAAACCACTTACGGGAACGTCGATTTCTTCGAAGGACAATATTGAAAATGGATATTTTTCTGCATTATGTCTTGCCGCCTTTGGTCGGTGCGGCGATCGGTTATATTACAAATTGGATAGCCGTAAAAATGCTTTTTCGGCCTCTTTATCCGAAATATCTCGGAAAATGGAGACTTCCCTTTACTCCGGGAATTATCCCCCGCCGAAAGGACGCTTTGGCGAAAGCGATCGGTCGGGCCGTGGGCGAAGAATTGCTGACGAAAGAAGATATTCAAAGAGCTTTCTTAGGTGAGGAAAAACGTTCCGCGCTGATAAAAAAGTGGGCGGACGTTTTGGAGAACTTTTCCGGGAAAGACATACGCGCTTTATCGGAAAAATCCTTTTCTAAGGACGTATTCGACGAAAAACGCGAGGCTTTGGCCAAAAAATTGTCTTTGAAAGCCGCTTCTGCGCTTTCGGGAATGAAGATAGGCGAGACGGTTGCGGAGCTCGCGGGAGACGCGGTTCTCGAAAAGATAAAGAGTTCTCCGCTCGGCATGTTCGTGGGGGAAGGCATGGTTCGTTCCGTCGCGGGAACACTCGCCGACAAAGTAGACGAATATATCGAGGTGCACGGTCAGGAAAAATTATTTCCTTTCGTGAATGAGCAACTGACGGTGCTTTCCGAAACCCCGACGGGAAAAATCGCGGAAACTGTCGGATTTACCCGCTCCGACGCTGAAAAAATCATCGGAAAATTGTACGATGAAGCGTTGCTTCCGGCCATAGGAGCGGCCGCGGCTTCTTTTGATGTTTCGGCGGAGGTAGAAAAGAAAATTTCTTCGATGGACGTGAAAGAATTGGAAAAACTTTGTCTGTCCGTCATGAAAAAGGAACTCAACGCCATTACTTGGCTGGGCGGACTGATCGGTTTTGTGCTCGGCCTTGTCAATATATTTCTTTGAAAATAAAATCATAACGGAAGGTAAAACATGGATCTGAACAAACTTGCGGATATTCTCATTCCCGACGAAAATGCAAAAACGCCGGATTATTACGAAAAACTCTATCCCGAAAGAGCGCTTCCGAAAGGCGCGGAAGTAACCCGTTTGGCACCCAGTCCGACGGGCTTCATGCACCTCGGAAATCTGTACGTCGCCATCGCGAACGAACGTATAGCCCACCAGAGCGGCGGCGTATTTTATCTCCGAATCGAAGATACTGACGAAAAGAGAAAAGTGGAAGGCGCGGTGGAGGTGATACACTCTTCTTTGAAATATTTCGGTATCGAATTTGACGAAGGAGCGGATCTTTCGGGCGATTACGGACCGTATTATCAGCGTCAGCGTGCAGAAATTTATCACGCTTACGCAAAAGAGCTGATTAGAAAAGGTCTCGCTTATCCTTGCTTCTGTACGGAGGAGGATCTGGAAAAAACGCGGGAGTATCAGACGGAAAATAAACTGCTTCCGGGGTATTACGGCGAATTTGCAAAGTGCCGAAACCTTACGGAAGAGGAAATTTATGCCAACCTTGCGGCGGGCAAACCCTATGTGATCCGTTTGAAATCACAGGGGGACGTCGAGAAAAAGTCCGTTTTCCACGATGCCGTGAAAGGGGATATCACCGTGACGGAAAATAATCAGGACGTCGTCATTTTGAAATCGGACGGAATTCCTACCTACCATTTTGCTCACGCGATCGATGACCACTTTATGCGCACTACATTAGTAATTCGTGGCGAAGAATGGCTTTCGTCCCTGCCTATTCACATTGAACTTTTCAAGGTGCTCGGGTTCCGTCTGCCGAAATACGGGCACAATTGTTCGATTCAGAAAATGGACGGGGACACGAGACGCAAGCTTTCCAAACGCAAGGATCCCGAAGCCTCCCTTACCTTTTATCGGGAACAGGGATACCATCCCTTGGCGGTCAAAACGTATATGATGACACTCCTCAATTCCAATTTTGAGGAATGGATGTTAAAATTCCCCGGCAAACCTTTGGAAGAGTTCAAGTATTCCATCGGAAAAATGGGCAAGAGCGGAGCCCTGTTCGATATTCTCAAACTCAACGATATTTCCAAATTAGTTCTTTCGGGCCTTTCCGAGGAAAAAATGTTCGATTTCCTGAAAAGTTGGGCGGATACCTACGGTTCCGAAGCGGAAAGAGGATATTTCTCGGATAAAGAATATATGCTCAAAGTTCTTGCTCTCTGTATGGGCACGGGCGGCAAGAAGCGCCGCAAGGATTTTATTTTTGCGAAGCAGGCCGTCGGTATGATTTCATATTTCTTCGATTCTTCGTTCGCTCCCGAGTATTCCTATCGTTTCGACACGGCTCTCGTCAAGACGATTTTGAAGGATTTCAGCGACGTTTACGCCTATGAGGACGATGCGTCGACATGGTTTGAGAAGGTCAAGGAGGTCGCTTCCAAAAACGGCTTTGCGGCGGATATGAAGGCTTATAAACAAGATCCTTCGGCTTATCCGGGAAATGTATCGGATGTGGCGGAAATGCTCCGTATCGCAACGACGGGGCTCTCGAATACGCCCGATCTTTGGACGATTATGCGTATCTTGGGGGCCGAGCGCACTGCTACTCGCCTCGCTTCGGCGATAGAGGCCCTTTAACTTGCCGTGTTATAAAAAAGCAAATAGAAAAGCGGCCGCCCGAAAGGGGAGGCCGCCTTTTCTGTTTTGTAAAAACGGCCACGTCTCAATGGCGCGGCCGTTGAAATTATGAATTTAACAGATTTTGCATATCATATTTTCCGGGCACTTTTCCCGCGAGGAATTTCGCCGCGCGGATTGCTCCCGCCGCAAAAACCCGTTTGCTACGAGCACTGTGCGAAATGGTAAGAATTTCGTCCTCTCCCGCGAACATCACTTCATGTTCGCCGACGATAGTTCCTCCGCGAACCGCATGAATCCCGATTTCTTCCCGCATCCGCGCACCGACGATTCCGCTTCGGCCTTCGACATATTTTTTCTTGCCGTCGAATACTTCGTTGATGCTGTCGGCCAGCATTAAGGCTGTGCCGGACGGAGCGTCCTTTTTCAGATTGTGATGACGTTCTACGATTTCCACGTCGAACGTTTCGCCCAAAACTTCTGCCGCCGCTTTACAGAGCGCCTGCATCAGATTGATTCCGAGAGAGAGATTTGCCGTTTTAAAAATCGCCACGCGAGCGGAATATTCATCGACGAGCGCGAGTTCTTTTTCGGTGAATCCCGTACATGCGAGGACGATGCCCGCGCCCTTTTCCTCAGCGAATTTCAGGCGGTCTTCGAGCGCTTCCGGAGAGGAAAAGTCGATGATGACGTCAACGGGTTCCTTTACTTCCGAAAAAGTTTTATAAACGGGAACGGAAAGTTGTTTAGGATAGAAGTCCACGCCGCAAACGGCTTTGGCTTCGGGATCGTTTTCTAAAAGGGAAAGGACGTTTCCGCCCATTTTCCCGGAAATGCCGCAAATAAGAATTTTCGTCATGCTTTTATCTCCAAACCGTAATTTTCCATGGCTTTGCGGAGCTTTTCTTTGTTGCTCGGTTCCATTTCCGATAAGGGAGCGCGGGGCGTTCCCGCGTTAAAGCCCAAAAGATTCATGGCCGCTTTTGCCGGAATAGGATTGACTTCGAGGAAACAAGCCTGCGAGAGGGGCAGAAGTTTGTCTTGAAGCGCGCATGCTTTCTCTGTTTTTCCCTCTTTGATGAGGGTGTAGAGTTTTTTGACATCGGCGGGCACTACGTTGGAAAGCACCGAGATGACACCGCTGCCCCCGACGGCCAAAATGGGAAAGTTGAGCGCGTCTTCGCCCGAATATAAGTCGCATTTCCCGCGGATAGAACGAAAGGTTTCCATGGTCTGGCTCATGTTTCCGCCCGCGTCTTTGATTCCCGCCATATTGGGGAGTTCCGCAATACGCGCCATCGTCGCGGGCTGGATATTCACGCCCGTGCGGGAGGGAACATTGTAGGCGATTACGGGAATTTTTACCGCTTCGCAGATGCTTTTATAGTAAGCGTAAAGTCCGTTTTGCGTACATTTGTTGTAATAGGGGGTGACGGCGAGAAGTCCGTCTGCACCGATGGCCTCCGCTTGCTTTGCCGCAGATACGGCGTGTTCGGTGCAGTTGCTTCCGCAGCCGAAGATGATTTTGATTCGTCCTTTCGCCTTTTTTACGGAGTATTCCATTACGGAAACTTTTTCTTCCTCCGTCATTGTCGCGGGTTCCCCGGTAGTGCCGAGAATGACCAGCATATCCGTGCCGGCCGTAATCTGGCGTTCTATCATTTCCCCGAAAGAGTTAAAATTCACTCCGCCGTTTGCCCCGAAGGGGGTGATCATCGCAGTGGCGGTGCCGCTGAAAAATCCTGTCATAATATACTATATTCTCCCTAAACCCCATTTTAGTTACTTTTTTGCGGGTTTATTTTTCCTTTAACCAAAATATCCTTTGACAGCCAAAAGCTCAGCAAGAAGTACTGCGCCTCCCGCCGCGCCTCGCAGCGTGTTGTGGGAAAGTCCTACGAATTTATAATCGAAAACCGTAT
>CAKXBD010000164.1 GCA_934871445.1 uncultured bacterium
TGGGATCTCGCCGCGGATAAGTATGCGGAAGGCGACGTCATTCACGGCAAAGTCGTAAGAATCGTTCCTTTCGGCGCGTTTATCGAAGTGGAAAAAGGCATCGATGGTCTCGTTCACGTTTCTCAGATTTCTCACGAGTTTTTAGAGAATCCGACGACAGCTTTGACGATCGGGGAAGAAATCGATGCGAAAATTTTGAAGCTCGATTGTGCGGAAAAGAAGATGACGCTTTCCATCAAAGCGCTGGAACCCAAGCCCGAAAACGTCGAAAGACGTCCGAGAGCCGCAAGAGGCGAATCCGAAGGCAGAGCGAAAAAGTTCTCCAAGGACAGACCCGCGGACGAATATACCGAATGGAACGAAGGCGGTATCGGCGGAGCTTCCATCGCCGAGATGCTTAAAAACTCCTGAGTTTTTTCAAACAATACTTTGAAATAGATAAAAAGTCTGCTTTTGATACGATTAAAAGCAGACTTTTCTGTTTATATATAATCGTTATAAAAATTACCTCGGAAAAGGAGATTTCAATTATGGAAGAAAAACAGGGAAACATTAGAATTTCAAGCGAAAATATGATGCCCATTATTAAAAAATGGCTGTATTCCGACAAGGATATCTTCCTTCGCGAAATCGTCGCTAACGGTGTGGACGCAATCACGAAATTCAAAAAACTCGCCGAGATGGGCGAAGTCAAGGCGGAACCCCATGAAGAATATCGCATCGATGTCTTTGTAGACGAAAAAGCTAAAACTCTTACGGTTCAGGATAACGGTATCGGCATGACCGCCGAGGAAGTGGAAAAATATATCACGCAAATCGCGTTTTCGGGAGCGGAGGACTTCCTTCAAAAATATGAGAACGCTTCCGGCGACGGCATTATCGGACATTTCGGACTCGGATTTTATTCCGCTTACATGGTTTCCGAAAACGTGGAAATCTACACGAAGAGCTATAAGGACGAACCGGCGGTAAAATGGGAATCGGACGGTAATTCTACCTACACGCTTTCCGAGACGGACAAGACTTCCCGCGGTACAAAAATCGTCATGCACCTTGCCGAAGGCGAAGAAGAATTTCTGAAAGAATACAGGATTCGGGAGCTTCTCAGAAAATACTGCTCTTTTATGCCTTATAATATCTATCTCAATCCGAAAGGAGAAGAAAAGAAGCCGGACGACAAGGCGGCCGAAAGCAAGAAGGACGGCGACGAGAAAAAGGAAGAAGTCAAAGACAAGCCCATCAACAATACGACTCCGCTCTATCTGAAAGACCCGAAGGAATGTACGCCCGAAGAATATAAAGATTTCTATCGGGATACGTTCATGGACTATAACGAACCTCTTTTCTGGATTCACCTCAATATGGATTATCCTTTCCGCTTAAAAGGCATCTTATATTTCCCCAAGGTGAAAAAACAGCAGGTACAACTCGAAAAGGGACAGGTGAAACTTTATTGCAATCAGGTATTCATTGCGGATAATATTAAGGAAGTTATCCCCGAATTCCTCATGCTTTTGAACGGCGTCATCGATTGTCCCGATATTCCGCTCAACGTTTCGAGGAGTTTCCTTCAAAACGACAGACAGGTACAAAAGATTTCCAAACACATCACTAAAAAAGTCGCGGATAAGCTGACGGCGCTTTTCAATAACGAAAGAGAACGCTATAACGAATGTTGGAAAGATATTGCGACCTTTATCAAGTTCGGCTGCCTGAAAGACGACGAATTTTACGATAAAGTAAAGGATATCGTCATCTTTAAGAACCTGGAAGGCGCCTACAAGCCGTTAAATGACTTTCTCGGCGAGGAGATCAGCGACGAGGACGCGGGGAAAGGGATACAGCCCAAAGCCGTTTACTACGTATCTGATGAAGCGCAGCAGGCTCAGTACATCGCCTTGTTCAAAGAGTCGGAGCTCGACGCGATTGTATGCGATACGTTTATCGATCCCCATTTTATCAGCTATATAGAATATAAGAATCCCAGAAAATGCCGTTTCGTACGTATCGACGCGGACGTAGACGGCGCATTGAAGAACGGTGAGGAAGTGAAGGAAGAAGACCATAAAGATTTGCTCGAAGTCTTCAAGAACAATCTTGCCAATAAGGATATTTCCGTAAAAGCGGAAAAATTCAAAAACGGAAATATTCCCGCCATTATCACCGTGGAAGAATTTATGCGCAGAATGTCGGAAATGAACAGCTTTTACGGCATGAGCGAAGCGGATACCATGAAGAACGCGACGCTCGTTCTCAATCTTTCCAATCCCATCGTGGCGGGGCTTACGGGACAGCCGGAAGAAAAACAGAAATTTATCGTCAATCAGATTTATTATCTGGCGATGCTCGGCTATAAGAAACTCACGCCCGAAGAACTTTCCGACTTTGTGGAAAAGAGCACGCAGCTTCTTTCCGATTACACGAAATAACCTTTACAGAACCTCCTATATATTTTAAGAAAAAGCACCTTTCTTGTCGAAGGATGCTTTTTTCTTTTTCCTATGTTCTATCGGGACAAGCCGCAGCATATAATGATAACAAATGTTGGAATTTCTCCCGGACAATATCAAAGAGGCACTCAGGCACGTCAATCTCAACCGCGTGTATGAAATTCGCCTCAGAGCGGGACGTCCCGTCACTGTAAATTACGAGGGGAAATATCGCTGCCTCGGCGCTTACGGATTGGTCGAAAAACCGTCTGCCGCCCTGCACCCGTCTTTGACGGAAATCGGGGACACCGTCTTTTCCGCGGGGCGTTTTTCCGTCTATTCGGTGGAAGAACAAATCAAACGCGGATTTATTACGGGAGAATACGGGGAACGCATCGGGCTTGCGGGACAATACGTCTTTGAAAAGGGAAAGGCTCTGGCTATCAGGGATTTTACCTCTCTCTGTATCCGCGTTCCGCATGAAATTATAGGCTGCGGTCGGGAAATCTATCGGCGGTGCCTTTCCGATAGGCTCAGGAGCGTATTGGTTATGTCTCCACCGGGAATCGGAAAGACGACGATTTTACGCGATTTAAGCAGGACATTGAGCGAAATAACGGGAAAAAATATCCTGATTTGTGACGAGCGCGGGGAAATTTCCGCGGGAGATACGGGCGCGACCAGCGACGTTTTGCTGTATGCAGATAAAGCTACGGCTTTCGAGGCGGGAATCCGCGCCATGCGACCGGATATTATGATTACGGACGAGCTGTCCGCCGCCGACTGTTCGGCTGTCGAAAGGGCGATTTTCGGCGGGGTAAAGGTAATTGCCTCAGCGCACTTTTCCGAAATCTCCGATGTGAAACCTCCCTTTTCGGGACTGTTCGAGCGCTATGTGCTGTTGGATTCAAAGACAATCGGAAAGGTAAAGGCCGTTTACAACGAAAAATTAGAGGAAGCAGAAGGATGAAAGATGCGGTATGATAAAATTTATTCTCGGCGTGGCAATCATATGCTTCACGAGCTTCTGCGGCTACGTTCTCGCAAAAAAATACAGACAGAGAAAAAATTTTTTTTCGCAGATGAACGAGTTCAACGAGCGGTTTTTGAGCGAGATTGCCTATTATCGCCGTCCTATCAAGGAATTCAGCGGTAAATATGTCTATAAGGGGGAATTTGACGAGCTCTTATGCGCCTTCGTCGAAACGTTGGGAAAGAACGGAGAGGAGGAGGCTCAAAACAAATCCTCTCTGCCGGCTTTTTCTTTTCTGAGCAAGGACGAAGGGGATTTCATAAACGATTATTTTCTCATGGTCGGGAAGGGCGACAGCGCTTCTCAGAGCGCATATTTCACATCGGTAAAGGGAACGCTGGGCGAATATAAGCGCAAAAGCGCGGAGGAGTGTACCAAATATGGAGACCTATATTTGAAGCTCGGATTTCTCTGCGGGTTGATGATTTTAGTCATCATCATATAAAGATTATGGATATTTCGATACTTTTCAAAATTGCCGCCATCGGCATCATCGTCACTGTCATCTGTCAGATCCTTAAAAAATCCGACCGCGACGATATTGCTACGGTGGTGAGCATCGTAGGGCTGATTCTCGTCTTGACGATCGTCGTCGGTATGGTAGGCGATTTATTCGGGCAGATCATGGAACTTTTCGATTTGACGTAGCCTTTCGGGGCTGAAAATGGAAAATAAAGAAAAACAAAAGGAAGGTAAGGACATACGGAAACGGAAATTTTCAAAATTATCGGCATTGCCTTCGTGACGGCAATTTCGGCAATACTTCTCAAAAGTACCAAGCCCGAACTTTCCTTCGCCGTCACGATTACCGGCGTCATTATTATTTTGATGTTTGTAGTGGACATGCTCCAAAATACCGTCAATATCCTGTCGACGATAGCAAAGCTCACGGGAATCGAAAACGGGCTTATTAAAATTCTTCTGAAAATCGTCGGCGTGGGGTATCTCACCGAATTCAGTGCGGGGCTGCTCAATGACTTCGGCAGCGCCGCCGTCGCGGATAAGGTAATTCTCGGCGGAAAGTTAACCATTTTAATTCTTTCTCTCCCCATCATCGAAAGTGTCCTCAAACTGATGGCGAGATTTTTGGAGCTAATATGAGGACAAAATATTGTTTACACGG
>CAKXBD010000165.1 GCA_934871445.1 uncultured bacterium
AATATAAAATGACACTTGACGAAATCCGCGAAACCTACGGAAGCGAAATTATAAAGAAACACAAGGACGAAACGAAAAAATTAACGGGGGCGGCTTAAAGCCGTTCCCGAACAAAGGAGATAAAAAACATGAAAGAGAAATGGCAAATATTCAGCAACTACATCAACGGCGAAAAGTTATACAGAGTCGGCAGACGAGAAAACCCCGCCGAGCCGCTCCATAGCGGGAATGTTGAATACTTCGGAGGATATACCGACAACCGAACGGAAGCGGAAGAAACGGCAAAAAAATTAAACGAAAAAGACGAATAACCAAGAAGCCGACCGCAGGCGGCATAAGTCCCGCGGAAAGGAGATAAAGTCATGAAAACGCTTGAAAACATGTTTCGACGTTTTGGAAGTCCCGCGGAGGAAATGAACGAAACTATACACATATACGGCACGCGGGCGGACTGTATCAAAGATATGAAGCATATCAAAGACGAGGACGAACGCGCGCGACGGAGGATTTCCGAAATGCTCGAATATATCGAAACGCTGAAAGAGTATCGCAAAACGCTTTTCGCCCGCGCTCAGGAGATTTGCGCCGCGTCGTATCGTTTGCAAATCAAAATCAAACGGAGTATAGACTGTTGGTACAAGAAAAAATATTACACCGTTACGCTATCGAAGATATACGACGAAGCCGCGCACATGAACCCCGATAACGTCATAGAAGAAACTTTCGAGGGAAAAGAGCGCGCAAAAGCTCTGAAACGTTTTGAAGAACTCCGAAAGGAGTATCCGAACACGGAAGCCATAAAAGAGATAGACAAATACCAATGGGAGAGGTAAAACGAAATGCAAGTAATTTATTTGAACGTAAACGCAAACAAAGCACCCGAAAAGCTGAATATCAAAGACGATTTACAAAACTACTATAATCTGATTGAATGTAATTCAATCGACATAGTGAGACGGAAAATCGGGAAACGGCGTTTCAATATCGTTTGCGACGATGAGGGCATGTTGACAGAGGAGCCAAAAATCTCGGCAATCTCCAATCTCGGAGAAGTCCGACTTGTGGGACTGTCGGACGAAGAAGCGGAATACATAATCCAACGGATAGAATATCTCTATACCCGACAATATCCGCAAGGATATTATATCCTTACGCAATGCGAATATTAAAAAAATCCGCTGACCTATCGGCGAGACGGGGAAAGGAGAAAAGAAACATGACGACATACGGAACAATGGAAATAATTTTATTACGGCTTTCAATCCTTGCCACCAACAATCGCGGGAAAACCTTGGCGGAATTTGAAACGGAATACCGGAAAAGACTTCAAGAAGAACAGGAACGCAAAGAGCGGGAAGAATGGGCCAAAGCCTGGGAGGAATGGAATAAATAAAGCGGGGAAATTCCCCGCTTTTATTTTGCCTTGTTTCAACAGGAAACGAAAAATCCCCTGCCCTTCTTTCCGTTCCCTCCGCCGTTCTTTCTATCCGGTTTTTGGTCCTTCGGGAACCCGACGAGATTTTTCGTCATGTCCCGAATCAAATAACTTTTTTGTTCCGCCCATTCGTCCATTTGCACTAACAGGCCCGTATATTCCGGCATTTCCTCGATTCCGATTTCCGCAACCGACGTTCTGAACGCAAAGAACCCGGAATAACAATCGGTCGGGAAACGGTCCGCATAGATTTTTTTATGTACGAGATAATAAATCCGTTCTTCCCTTTTCCCGTCTAACGTTCCTTTTTCTACCGTTACATGCTGTCTCTTAAATCCGTATCGGCCGTACATATATTCCCGGAACAGGCGAACCTTGCTTGCAAACCAATGCAAAAAATACATAGACAAGCAATAATCCCCGCGCCGGAAACGATAATCCCCGTAAGACGTGAAAAACTTATTATACACCCAATCGCAAAAAGTTTCTTCGAGATGAAAAAACGGTATCGCCAATTTCGATTTTTCGCTTTTTTCTATCCGAATGACAGAGGCCAGGTCCCTTGCGTCTGCACCCCAGGTTTCCGGGCGCTGCTCGTCGCAGACAAACACAATAAACGGAAATCCGTCTATCGTTGCAAGATGACGGCATAGCTTTATGTATGCGTTCATCATATCCGTCAGAGGATTCGCCGTTTTCTTATCGTTTTTATACCGTTCATTCTCCAAAGTATTGCCGCGCTCTTTCCCGATTTCCGTTATATCGATAATCCCGAACTCAAACGAGTTATTGACTTTCGGATCGTCCAATACCGTCAAACCCAATCGGATATAATCAAAATTCAGGATATGCGAATACCGGCTATATACTTCTCTATATTTCGGATTACGCTCTAAAAAATCCGTATTCCAAAGCGGCAGATTTCCCTCGTCCATAAAAATATTATCTGTCCGAACCGGGTAATTAGAAAAAATCAAAGACGATTGCACGATATAGATAAAAAATGCCCGCGCATACGAATCCAGGACCTCGAATAAATTTCTGATATTCAGCCCGTCGTTATACAGCAGCGGATATCTTTCGTAATCGTACCCGAAACAAGTAAATACGGACGGAAATTCTTCAAACCGTTCGGCCGCCTCCGACACCCATTCCCGGACAGTATACAGATTATAAATAAAATGATTTTCTATCGCAAGCCGCAAATCGTTCTCAAAATTTATCCAGGGGAAATTCGGAAATTTCAAATCGTTATCGAGCAAAATTTCAAAGGCTTTATCCCGGAATATGTTCTGCCAGGATAAAACCGTATCGGTCGCCTCCGTCGTTTTCCCGGAGCCTTGGGAGCCGACTATAATTTCCGAAATCGGCTGTGACATAATAAAATCGCAGTTATCCAGCTCCATGACCCGAACCCGCCTTTTTGCCAGGTTAAAACGTTTTTTATTCAACTGCCATAATACCAAAATTGCCCAGGTTACAGGCGGCAAAAAACGGATCATCGGCCATAAATCCCGGCACAGTTTATAAATCTGAAACCAAAGATTTTTTATATCGAAGCTCACGGCAAAATAGAAATACCAGGCGAAAAAATCTACTACAACGGCGAAAATATTGAAATTCAACAACCAAATCCCGACGAATATTTTCAACCAAAAGGTATTTTCGGATAAAAAATCCCGCGTATCTATCAATGTTATTTTCAGCGGCAACAGTGTATGCCCGGAGATTCTTTTCCAGCACTTCAAAGGCCGGCTTTCCTTTGCATAATCGTTATTATGTCCGCAAATTGAAATCTTATAGGTAATTATAAATCCGAGTACAAAAACCGCAAGAATGGTTATCAGCGGCAATAACAGCGGTAAAAACTTAACGGCTTTTTCCCAAAAGCCTTGAAATAAATCGCCGGTGATAAACATTTTCCAAAACGCCGTAAATTTGATTTTGGTACTGTCCCATTCTTCCGGAACCAAAATCGGGCCTATTTCTTCACCCAGGCTTGGCAGCTCCGTAACAGTCGGCGTTATCCCCTCTATTCCGTAAGGTACCGTAAAAAAATACGCCACCGAAAGTCCGAAATCCTTTACCGCGCAAACGAGCCTTGAAATCGCTGTCGGGAAATACACCACCGTAAAAAAGACACACAGCGCCGCGATACAAAAGCAAACTATATGTCCGGATTTTATCCTTCGATTAAATTTTAACCGTCTCCTTATCCGTACCATACCAAATATAAAACCTCTCTCCCGTCGTCATAAAACAATCTATCTCCCGTCAATATGAGAAACGTATATTCTTCCCGGGCTTCCTCCGTCTCCGATAAAATAATAATCCCGTCCTTACACTCGTATTCTCGGAAAGTCTTTCGTATTTCTCCGTCCTTAAAAAGTATTTCTTCTTCCGTATAAAACCGAAGCTGTACTTCCCCTGTTTCCGAAGCATATAACCGGCCTTGCAATTCCGACATAGACACCGATTCCGACGTTTGTTGCTTCACGATATAGACTATATATAAAATCAACAGGACCGCTAAAATCAGACCTACTACCGTCAGTATATTCAATATTACACGCTTCTTTTCTATCCGTCTTTTCTGCATTACCGCCCCCGATAGTTTCTCCCTTTCCAGGATATGACCTCTTTTCCC
The DNA here is from genome assembly GCA_934871445.1 of uncultured bacterium. GTDB lineage: Bacteria > Bacillota > Clostridia > Christensenellales > Borkfalkiaceae > Scatosoma. Next base: position 4,083 of record CAKXBD010000165.1, read on the forward strand.
TCCGGCAAATATTTATGACTTTCCCAATCCGTTTCCTCGCTGTCGATTATATATCCGTCCGCTATCGTCCACAGCCGGAATTTCGGATATACCTCCTCGAAAATTTTATTCTTACGATATACGATAAACGGCTCCAAATCGATTCCATATACCGTCAGATGTACCATAATCAGCCACTGCCCTAAAAACTCATATCCGAGGTCCACGCAGTAGTTTTTATCGTCCGAAAGAAAATCTAATGTATTATGCAGTAAACAAAGCTCCGGTGCGATTGTTTCCAACGTAGACCGCCGCGGCACAAACAGCGATATATAATACTTTTTATCCGTCATTTCTTTTTCCCGCTTCCCTTGATTTTATCTGCCAGCCACTTGAACGACGCCGATATCACCCACCAT
>CAKXBD010000166.1 GCA_934871445.1 uncultured bacterium
ACGTAATGCTGTCGGGGAAACGAATCCCCAGCTCTCCGGCAAGATAATTGGAAATCATGCTGTCGTATACCGCCGTATGCGCAAATACTTTATATTGAAGATATTTCTTCGTTTCCAAAGAAACGCCGCCCGACTCTAACTCGGAAAGTACTTTTCCGTAATCCTTAGGGTCTACGACGACCGCGACGTCCTGATAATTTTTCGCTGCGGCGCGAATCATGGTCGGGCCGCCGATGTCGATATTCTCCACGGCTTCCGCAAACGAAACGCCCGGTTTGGAAATTGTCGCCTTAAAGGGATAAAGGTTCACGACGACCACATCGATTGTATTAATACCCAACTTTTCAAGCTGAGCCATATGCTCGGGATTGGAACGCATCGCCAAAAGTCCCGCATGAACTGCGGGATGAAGCGTCTTTACTCTCCCGTCGAGACATTCGGGGAAACCCGTAATATCGCTGATTCCGATGACGGAAATTCCCGCTTCCTTCAGGGCCTTTGCCGTCCCGCCCGTAGAAATAATTTCATAGCCGCATTTTTTGAGTCCGAGGCAGAAATCTACCACGCCCGTCTTATCCGAAACACTTACCAAAGCTCTTTTCTTCATTGTCATAACTTTATATACCTCTTTTATTTTTTGCAAAAACGGAGCATACTGAAAGTATGCTGATTCTGTATCTCTTTTTCATCGCGTATATTCTCGCGGTCAACTTTTATTCCTTTTTACTCATCAAGGGATTGAAGGACGATTACGACGAAGAACACCCGAACAAGTCCTCGGACGGAAGGCTTGTCCTGACTGCCTTCCTCGGCGGTGCAATTACGATTTATATCTGTATGTTTATCTATAAATACCGATTGAAAAGTCTTTTCCTTATGATTTTAATGCCCATTTTAGGCGTTCTGAACGTCTATCTTTGGGTTATCGCTTTCCGCTCCGGCGCCACATTCTTCGTCGTGTGAAGGAGCGTTTAACGCCCGATAAAGGCATATTCCGCCAGCCACTTGGCTACACCGTCCTCCTCACAGTAGCCGACGACGCCCGTCGCCTTCTTTTTCAACCATTCATCTGCGTTTTTTACCGCGTACTTTTCGTCGCAGACGTCGAACATTTCCGAATCATTGGCGGAATCGCCGAAACAAATTACTTTGTCGCAACCGAGCAACTCTTTTAAGCGTACAACCGCATTGGCCTTCGTCGCACCTTTCGGTAAAACTTCCAGCCAATAATCCTCTCGATAAACTTCGGGATAAATCAGGCTATACACCCCTTTCGCTTCCAAAGCGTCATGAATCTGCTTCATTTTGTCATAAGCTCCGTTGCAAGCGAAAAAGTAAGCGTCTCCGCGCCCAAGCTCTCCGTCGTCCTTCACAGGCGTTAAACGTCTGTCGCCAACTCTACGGGAAAGGTAACGGAGCTGCCCCTCGGATTCCCGACCGCGAACCCAAAAAATTTTGTCCTCTCCGCCCTCTCGTGCATGAACGACGGGAGACACCCCAAATACGTTGAACTCTTCGATGAGCTTTTCCCGCTTTTCCTGCGAAAAGGTCAAAGAAAATAACGGTTCTTTCGTAATCGGATCTATAATTAAAGCGCCGTTGTAGACTATAACGGGCAAGGTATGATTCAGCCCCGCGACCGCGGCTTCAGCCGATACCAACGAACGCGCTGTCGCGTAAGTAAAGAGCAGTCCCTCCGATACTAGCGAACCGAGCAGTTTCAAACTATACTCGGAAATGCGTTCTCTGCGGGTAATCAAGGTGCCGTCTAAGTCGGATACATAAAGTATTTTCATAATCACCTCGAAACAGACCGTATTTCTTTATATTACTATTATAACATACATGGAGCAGTTTAGACAACAAATGTTTTGCATTATCCGAAGTGTTTTTTTTGAGTTCGTTTTTAACATTTTTTGAGAATTTTATCACATCTTTTCCGATTAAAAATTTTTTCCGAAAATTTGCAAAAAAGCGCGAAAAAAGATTTGACAATTTTTCTTAATAGTGCTATTATATACAAGCGTTGTTGATATGGCACCAAAACTTAAAAAATGCGGGTGTAGTTCAATGGTAGAATTCCAGCCTTCCAAGCTGGTTGCGTGGGTCCGATTCCCATCACCCGCTCCACTAAACTTTTTGAGTGCCGGGCGCAGATCATCTGCCGATATCGGCAAAGCATCAAGTATGCGCCTGTAGCTCAGTTGGATAGAGCAACGGCCTTCTAAGCCGTGTGTCAGGGGTTCGAATCTCTTCAGGCGCACCAAATAAATGGCGGGTGTAGCTCAGTTGGTTAGAGCGCCAGATTGTGGCCCTGGAGGTCGCAAGTTCGATTCTTGTCGCCCGCCCCATTTATTTATTGGGGTGTCGCCAAGTGGTTAAGGCACCGGATTTTGATTCCGGCATTCGTAAGTTCAAATCTTGCCACCCCAGCCACTTTAGGCTATTAGAGTTTTGCTCTTTTCAATAACCGGCCCATTAGCTCAGTTGGTAGAGCACTTGATTTTTAATCAAGGTGTCCCGAGTTCGAGACTCGGATGGACCACCATATGCACCTTTAGCTCAGTTGGTAGAGCAAATGACTCTTAATCATTGGGCCCAGGGTTCGAGTCCCTGAAGGTGCACCATTTTTGCCTGTTTTCGCATGAAAACGGGCTTTTTTTCGCTCACTTTGCCTTATCAAAGCGAACCTTTTGATTTTTTTCGGTGTCAACGCGGTGTCAAGTAGGTGTCAGAGTCACTTGCCTACTCTTTTTTATGCTCTCAAAATGCCGAGCGAACTTTATTGGACATACTATCTATATACTCTGTTTGCGTGTCCGTATAGGTGTTTTGCGTCATCTCTAACGATGCATGCCCCAATAAATACTGTTTGACTTTCGGCGGTATCCCTGCTTCCTCTAACCTCGTCGCATACGTATGGCGAAGCGTATGAAGCGTCATTTTAATGTCAAGTTCTTTTGCTATTTTTTCCAAAGCCTTTTTTACGGCGTTATATGTATATGGAAATAATATATCTCCTTCAATCGCCTTTAATTCTTGACATATCCCATCGGGAATCGGAATTGTTCGATTTCCCGCTTCTGTCTTTGGCGTATCTTGTACGATTCTTTTACTTTTTATAAAGATAACATTTTTATTTACCGTCAATTTACATTTTTCAAAATCGATATCCGCTTTCGTTAAAGCAAGCGCTTCTCCGATTCTTAACCCTGTATAAAGAATCAAACGATACAATAAACTATACGGCGAAACAACTATTTTCTCTAAAAATTTTCCCTGTTCTGTTTTCGTCAACGCTTTTTTATGTTCCGACCTGTATTTTTTGATTTCTACCATCTCGCAAGGATTTCTTTCGATAAAACCTTGCAATACCGCTTTCTTAAAGGCTTGTGATATATTAAGTTTACATAAATCCCTCACTCTTGGCGCCTGAATAGAAAGTAATAAAGATTGAATATCATCTCCCGTGATTTTTTCTATCGGTTTATCGCCCAGTTTCAGTATTGCTGGTTTTACCGAACTGTGAATACTTTGTAAAGATGTTGGTTTTACATTCGGCTCTTTGTACCTTTTTATCCAATTTTCCATATATTCATTAAACGGATGTAATTTTTCTGTTATACTTCTCTTTGTGTTACTGTTTATCATTGTTTTTTCCTCTGCTCTGTCTCTGCTTTGGCGTTTTAATGCTGTTTGCTCCTGACGAAACGCTATCTGAATCTTTTCTATTACATCTTTGTACGACCTCCCATAAAAATATTTCCTCATCCCATTATCTTCAATGAGATAACCTTGGAATCTCCCGTCTTTCCTCGGGACAGAATTGACGGATACTCCCCGCATATTTATTAACATTTGCTCCTCCTCTTTGGGATTATACAAATTACCGTACATTGTTTTTATTTCATCTTCTGTCCCCTCGCTATCTCTTTTTATTTCCTCTTTATTTTGTTTCATGACCAAATCCAATAATTCAATTATTAATTTATCCTTTTCTTCTTCCTTTTTTGGAGATGCTCGAACCGATTTTATAAGTTCATTTAATTCCTCTGCCGTCATCACCGTTATAATTAAATCTACCAAAACTCCGATTACCTCCGTTATTACAAACCAAAGCAATACCGCTCCGATAAATACCGCCTTTACCATTCCTTTCCCTATTTGACAAATCCCTTTCATGACCTTTTACCTCCCGTTTAATCTACATATACGATTTCATTCAAGATTTCTTTTTCAATTATTTGTTTCATCGCATTGATACACCTTACATCTTCCAGATACTTCTTCGCAAGTGTCCTGTACTTTCCTATACTTGTTTCTCTTGTCTCATGTTCATTTACTACCTCTCATAGAACAATCGTGCTATCACGAGTTTTTTATATTATATCTCCATCTCTCCGATTTGTCAAGGGATTTTGAAAAATTTTCTTTCATTTTGGCTCTAAAAGCCGTGATTACTT
>CAKXBD010000167.1 GCA_934871445.1 uncultured bacterium
AGATAATTGGGAATGAGTCCCCCCGAAAAGAATATTGTAAAGAGCAAGAGATAGATATACTTATCCTTTCCGGGGAATTTCCCGCGCGAGAGCGCATATCCTACCAATGCGTTAATCGAAACGGACGTAAGCGTACCGACTACCGTCCTCAAAAGGGACATCCAAAGCGCTTTGAGGACGTAGCTTCCCACCCCGAAAATTTTCCGGTAAGCGAGAAAAGTGGGCGAGGAGGGAAAGAGCAGGATAAGCCCGTTTTTTTCCGTCCACTCCGCCTCTCCGCAGAGGGAGATACCCAGTGAATAAAGGAGCGGATACAGACAAACGAGCATAAACAAGCTGGCGAGGACAATACATACGATTTCAAAAATTTTATCGTCTTTGCTTCTTATCATCTTATCCCCTCCTTTTTACCATGCACCGATTCCGACGAGTCTTTGTGAAAGTTTATGCGCGCCGATAACCATCGCAAAGCCGATGACCGCCTGAACGAAGGAAATCGCTCCCGAAAGCCCGTATTTGAGCTCCTGCAAGCCCTCCCAATACAGCCATGTATCGATAACCAAAGCTTTATTGTTCTGTACCGCGCTGGTGGAGAAAATGAGAATCTGCTCTCCCCCTGCGCCTTTGAGAAGATTTCCCACCGCCATGACGACCTGATAGACCAAAATGGGCACCATTCCGGGGAGTGTGATATGCCACATTTTACGCATGACTCCCGCGCCGTCTATGGAAGCCGCTTCATATAGAGATTTATCGATTCCCATCAAGCTGGCCATGAACAAAATTGACCCCCAGCCCGCTTCTTTCCAGATGGAAGAAAAAATCATGTTCGTATAGAACAATTCGGGCTTTGAAAGAAAATCTATCGGCTCGCCGTGAAACAGATTGACGATGACGTTATTGACGACGCCGTTCGGCGTGAGGAAGGCGGATACGATCGCATAGATGACCACCCAACTGAAAAAGTGTGGAATATAGACAATCGTCTGCACTACGGAGCGGTATCTTTTAGAGGTGATATGATAGAACACCAGCGCGAAAAATACCGCGGGAATGATACCCGCCAGCAGCCTTAAAAAGCTAAGATAAATCGTTTGCCAGATGACCATTCGCATGTCGGGATTGGACACTATGTATTGGAAGTTGTCCAGCCCTATCCACTCACTGCCCCAAACTCCGTCTTTCAAGAGATAATTTTTGAAAGCCAAAATTGTCTGTAAAATGCTGGGATATACGTTGAATATAAGTATCAGCAGCGTGGGAATCACAAGAATCAGATAGAAAGGAAAAAATCTTTTGACCGCGGGAATCTGCGTAAGCCGGCAGCCATACTGAATCCCGCCCGCGAGCAAAAACAGGAAGGCAGTGAGAAGAAACAGCGGCCGAATTTCATATAATTTATAAAAAGGAAGCCTTTCTCCCGTCCCCGACGCGGCGCCGATAAAATCGCACGTGAGACAAAGAATGTAAAATAAGACGAGAAAAGCGGCAAAGCCCATTTGTGCGATGCCGAGGGCAGGTACGTCTCGCTTTTTTACAAATCCTTCTACAGCACCCCAGATGGCGAAACCGACGGGCGCGGCCACACAGGCCAATCCGATGAAAACGGAATACCAAGGCACGGTAATATAAACCACATTTCCGTAATTGACATATCCGAGTTTACAGCCGTAAAACAAGCTTAAAATAACATTTCCGCCCGTCAGAGGAACGGACATTGCCTCGTCGGAATAAGTGATATAGCCGCTGAACAAAAAAACCGCCGCCACAAAGAGCATGAGTCCGAGTTGAATAATCGTCTTAATAATCAAGCTATTTTCCGATTCCTTCCGCCCCTTTTCCCTTTGGAGCTTCGTCATTGAATTTTCCGCGGTCATTTTGTTCTTCCTCCTTGCGATTGCTTGTATTGAATGGGCGTCATCCCGACGATTTCCTTAAACTTCATATAGAAATATTTAATGTCGTTAAATCCCACCATTTCGGATACCACCGCTACCGAATAATCGGTATTGATGAGATATTTACAGCTTTGCTCTATCCTGTATTTGATGAGATATTCCTTGATAGAGGTATCCCTCTCCTTTCTGAACAGCCTCTGAATATATGCCTTACAGACTCCGCAAGCCGAAGCCACATCGTCTACGTCTATCTGACTGTCGTAATGCGAATGAATGAATTTCATTGCGGTATCGATATAATCCACGTTTTGCTTCTGTGTGCTCCCGTCCCGTTCCGGCTTTCTCCGCTTGGTCGGCGTGAGCCTGAAAATCTCGCTCATGAGCATCTGTGTCAAAGCGTGCGTCATCTCCCCGTAAAGCCATTTTTTTTCCGAATATTCTGCTCGAATTCTTTCAATCAACGCTTCTCCGTTCGGGATATCCTTTACATGATAGACGTGTTCAGGCTTCAAAAGATAGTAGTTGAAACGATAAAATTCATAGGGAAAAATGATATTCAGAATAGTAAATTCATCGGCGTTTCCCAGCGGAATAATCGAATGGACCACGCTCTTGTCGGCAATGACGAAAAGATTTCCCTTTTCGATTTTTACGTGTTTATCTCCGATGATGTGTTCCCCGTGACCGCTTTTGACATATACCGTTTCGACAAACTCGTGCGAATGGGGTACGATAGACCCTACCCCACCGCTCTCCACAACGGCCACGTTGACTTTTGAATCGAACATTTTCAAACTGAACGACATAATTTATTCCTTTTCAAAGATATATTTCCTCCCGCTTTCAATCTCGATACTTCCTTTCGGAAAACCGCTATCCTTCTCAAATTCGAGCATCCCGCGGCAGCCTTCCGCAAAGGCGGAGAATTTCTCGCCGTCGTAAACGAGCGTCAGCAATCCCCCCGCTATCGGGCAGATAAGACGGAAGGGCGGCAGGACGCCGAGCTTCGGGCGGCACTTAAAGATATTCTTTTCCGGTTGTATCCCGATTATGTACGCAGCGATGAGATATACGGGCGAAGCGCCCCAAGCGTGACAGAGGCTTTTGCCGTATTTTCTGCCGTACATGGCATACTTTTCAGTTCCCTTTTCCGAAGGGTCGAAGGTCTCCCAAAAAGTCGTTGCACCGCTGTCGAGCATACCGCCCCAATAGCGCCGGATTTCCCCCATTACCTCTTCAAAACGCCCGTATTCGGCCATAGTCTTTAATTCGTAAAACTTCATGTAAGGCGTCGTTATCTGCTGGATTTCGGGATTTTCGAGGACATTTTTCCAAATATCCTCCCGCATCTTTTCATCGGCGAACCCGTAGAGTACGGCGAACATATTTGCGTATCTCGTCACCTCGCCCGTGAGCCGCCCGTCGATTTTCCCGTGTAAAAATTTCCCGTCACGCCAAAAAGTCTCCACTGTTTTTTTCCAAAGTCTTTCGGACTGGACGAGATACGCCGTCCCATCCTTCCCGCATACTTCACAGAGCTGAGAATATCCCTTCAAAGCCGCAGAATAAAGAATCTGTTCAAAGGAGGTGACTCCGCGGTTATCCATGGGCGCCCAATCGATAAACATCCAATCGTCGGGATGATAATAAAGAAATCCGTCCTCATTCGTTCTCCCTTTGAGAAAGGACATATATTTTTCCGCCCAAGGAAGCATTTCTTTGATAAATTCCCCGTCCCCCGTATATCGGTAATAATCACAGAGGGATAAAATCCAATACATCGTGTAGTCGGTAATATGATTGATATGTGCGTCGACGGGCTCCTTTCCTTTCAGCGCTCGAAGAGAACGCTTGACGACCTCTGTATCGTGATAGGAATAATAATTTACGAGTGCACTTTGGTAAACATCTCCGCACCATGCCCATCTGTCCCGCTTGACTCCGTCGAGAATAAATTCTTTTTTACAGAGCCCGAACGTATAAAGTGCCGTATCAAAAATCCGTTTCAGACGTTCGTCCTCGCAATCGAACGAGCAGAGCGGTTCGTCGGGCGCCTCCTCCAACGCAGTCAGCTCCCCGTAAGGCGTTTGAGATACAACATATACGTAGCGGAAAGCCTTCGTAAATTCCGTCTCCGCAGTTCCTTTTAAGGGCGAAAGAAAATCCGTCTGCTCGCAATTTTCTCTGTCTAGTGCCTCCTCCCGCGATTCTCCGTAATAACAGGCGACAGGTGAAAGAGCTCGGTCGAAACGAAGTCCCGCCGTTATCTCGCGCCCGAAATCGTACAATATACCGTCGGGGAGTATTTCCTTTGTCAGATACGGAGTTTCCCGAGTGGCGAGCCGATAGGCATTGGGACTTTGCTCCGGGGAGTCGAAATTCCAGCACGCGGCAGGATAAAAGACATTATCCTGACAGGTGACGGTAAACGTATCGCCGCCCGATTTCAGATATTTGCCGTCCACATA
>CAKXBD010000168.1 GCA_934871445.1 uncultured bacterium
GATATCGACTGCCCGATTGATGATGTCGTTTACGGAGGAGGGGCGTTCCGCGCTTTTGTTTTCCAACAGTACGCTGAAAATATCATAGAAAGCTGCGAGAATTTTCGGCTGTAAGGAACAGTCTATCACGTTTTCCGTCTGCGATTGTTTCAGACACTCGTAAATTTTCTTAAAGGAACGTTTTACGACGGGCGAGGGCAGGTTCCTGACGGGCGACAAGGCGTTCAGTCCGCTCTGGGAAAGGAGCATGTCCGCATAAACTCCGGAAAAAGAGACCCAATAATAGCGATAGGGATTTCCTTTTTTTGCGTAATATTTCACCGGAACGCCCCGCGGCAGGAGAAAGAGGGAATTTTTAGAAAGGGGATAGGCCTTTCCCCCGCATTCCAAAGTCCCTTCTCCGTCGGTCACATATTGCAGAATATCCCGTTTGTTGCCCGAATTTTCATATAAATGCCTGGTCTTTGCTTGAATCCCCGCATTGTATACCCAAACGTCAACCGTTTCAAAGAAACGGTTGTATACGGTGATATTATTAAAACGGCCGCCCTTAAAAAGGGCGGCCTGAATTTCCTTTTTCGGAGCTTTTTCCATAGTCCTCCCCCTTTTGAAAAGAATATCATAAAAGAGGACGTTTGTCAAGCGACTCGTTCTCCTTTTCCCGCTGCACGAATAAAAGGCAGCCCGCGCGCCTGTATTCTTCCGTTTTTTCCCGCAGCCGCTCTTCGCTGACGTTCAATTTTTTTGACAGACAGCACAGGCAGAAAAACTCTTCCGCGTCGCGGCGGATCAATTTTTTATTTAGGCCCATTTCGTCGTAAGAAACGGGCCTTCCGCAGTGTTTACAGAGCATGGGCTCAATCGGTATTCTTTACTTTCATGCGATAAACCTCGCAGGTATGCCCCTCTATATCGACGGACAAAGTCCCGTTGACGGCGCGTTTTTCGGCGCCCGTATAAACTTCCGTCCCGACGAGCGTCCTTCCCTGCAAGAAGGGAATGCCCAAATCGTCCGCGGCGACCCAGAGATTCGCGGGCCCGTCGGAAAGATTAAAGAATCCCACGGCAATGTCTCCGTTTGCGAGGGCGCGCACGATGATCGGGAAATCGTCGTTTCCGGCAAATTTGAAGAGATAGGGGCGATTGCAGCGCGGATCCTGCTGAATATCTATCAGAGCGCGGTTTGTGAGTATCGCCTTTGTCTCTTTCGTCATGCTCCGAATATCGCAACCGATCATGAGCGGGGATTCGAGCAGACACCATGCGGCAAAATGTAACTTGTATTCGTTTTCGGAGCATCCCGTAAGTCCCACGTTTCCGCGCCCGTTCATTCCCACGATCAGCATATCCATATCGTTGAAACAGCCTTGACCGCCGAAGGGCAGAATATCGTATTGCTGTTTGATGAGGTTTTTGACCGATTCCCAAGAATCGAAGATGTCCCCCGTGGAACGCCACATGTTCGCCCCCGTGGAGCCGATCCATTCATGCGTTTTGTCCGCGCCCCAGCTGCAACCGCTGAACAGAATATCCCGACCGCAGTTTGCGAGGGCGAGCCCCATGCGGCGATAGAGCATTTTCCCGTCTGCGAAATTGGGCTTGAAGCAGTAATCGTATTTGAGAAAGTCGACGCCCCATTCTGCGAAGGCCGCCGCGTCCGCGAATTCATGGTTATAGCTTGCGGGGTATCTCGCGCAGGTCATCGTGCCGCAGCAGGAATACATTCCGAATTTGAGCCCTTTGGCGTGTATGTAATCGGCGACATATTTCATGCCGTGCGGGAATTTCGCGGGATCGGGAACGAGGTTTCCCGCTTTGTCTCGCTCGCGCAGAGCCCAGCAGTCGTCGATGACTATATATTCGTACCCTTCGTCTTTCAGGCCCGTTTCTACCATAGCGTCGGCCGATTGCAGAATGAGTTCTTCGCTGATATTTTGCGCGAAGGTGTTCCAAGTGTTCCAGCCCATGGGCGGCAAATGTTTGATCATATTTTTATCCTCTCTCCGAAAATAAATTTCCCCTCGGCGGCCGAGTACGCCCCGAAAGTTTTCTGCTTGCAGTATAGCACAACCAAACGGAAAAATCAATTTATTTTTGTTATATAAAAATGTAATTTTGTTTTGTCAAAACGTGTGGATTATTGTCCGTAAGAAAAAAATTTTCTCTTTTACATATTGACAAATTTGTTTCGATATGTTATACTTTAATCAAGTAAAACGTTTTACTAATCATTTGCAGTCAGGAGGAGAACAATGAAAATATTCGTGGTGGGGAGCTTGAATATGGATTTGGTCATCAAAGCGCCGTTCATGCCCGAAAACGGAATGACGATCGGCGGGGAGGGGTTCATGACGAATCCGGGCGGAAAGGGAGCCAATCAGGCGGCGGCAATCGGGAAGCTGGGCGGCAACGTCCGCATGGTGGGGTGTGTAGGCGAGGCTTTTGGCGCGGAGTTGAAGGGCGCGTTAGACGGTTACGGAGTAAATACGGAATACGTAAAATCGGTCGGCGGAGTTTCCAGTGGCATCGCGGTCATCATCGTGGTGGACGGGGATAACCGAATCATTCTCGACGCGGGCGCCAACGCGAAAGTGAGCGAATCTCTCGTGGACGAAGCGTTGAAGGAAGCGGAGGTCGGGGATTATCTCGTTTCCCAGCTGGAAATCGATTTGTCCATCGTGGAATACGCGCTGAAAAAAGCCAAAGAAAAGGGCATGGTGACGTTGCTCAATCCCGCTCCCGCGGCGAAACTTTCCGAGGGAATCCTCGCAAACAGCGATTATTTTATTCCTAACCAATCGGAGGCTGAATTTTATACGGGGATTTATCCCGAAGACGAAGCGTCCGCAAAGAAGTGTGCGGAAAAATTATCCGAGCAAGGTGTAAAAAACGTCGTCGTCACGATGGGTTCCAAAGGTTCCGCCTGCGTCGCGGACGGAAAATATTATAAAGCGGAATGTTTCAAGGCAAAGGCGGTAGATACCACGGCCGCGGGGGATACGTATGTGGGAGCGCTGGTCACAAAACTTTCCGAAGGCGCGGGAATAGAAGAAGCGATGACGTTTGCGAGTAAGGCTTCCTCCGTTACGGTCACGCGTCGCGGCGCCCAACAGTCGATCCCTTTCCGCTCGGAAGTGGAGGCTCTGTGAGCGCGCGCGGAAAACGCGCTACCATTAAAGACGTGGCGGCTTTCGCGGGCGTCTCCGTCACGACCGTGTCTTTCGTTTTGAACGGGCGCGGCGGTTCCGTTCCCGAGCGCACGGCGGAGCGCGTCCGCGCCGCGGCGGAAACGCTGGGCTATCGTCCGGATTTTGCCGCGCGGTCCATGGTCATGCGCCGTACGAATTTGGTGGGCGTGCTCGTCCCCGATATTTCCAACGGATTTTTTGCGGAAATGGTGGGACATATTCAGAGGGCGCTGGCGGCCTGCGATTACGACGTCATTCTCTGTAACGGCGGAGAGAGCTTTGAAAACGACCTGAAATATCTGAAAATTTTTGCGGACAGGAAAACGGACGGACTGATTTTAACGCCGAGCGAGGCTTCCCTGTCGGACAAACGCCGCGGAGAATTTCTTTCCGAATTGTCCGAGATCGACATTCCGCATGTTTTTCTCGACCGTTTTCCCTCGGCCGCGAGTTCTCCGTGTTTCGCCGCGGATAATGAGGAAAGCAGTTTTCGCATGATGCGCTATCTTTTAGAGCTCGGCCACGAGCGTATAGGTTTTCTTACGGGGAATTTGTCCTCCGAAACGAGCCGCCTTCGTCTGCGTGGCGCGGAGCGGGCCTTTTCGGAGCGCGGACTTTCCCTGCGCCGAGAGTGGGTCAAGGCGGGGCGTTACGATTTTCTTTCGGGAAAGACGGGCGCGGCGGAGCTGTTTGAAACGAACGTGACGGCGATTTTTTGTTTCAGCGACATGCAGGCTTACGGAGTCTGCGCCGCGGCAAACGAACGCGGCCTGAAAATCCCTTCCGAGCTGTCCGTCGTCGGGTTCGACGACGTTTTCAGTTCCGCTCTTTTCCGCCCGTCTTTAACGACGCTCAGTCAGCCTGCGGAAAAAATCGCGCGTGCGGCGGCCGGCGCGCTTGTACGAGCGATGAAGGGAGAAGAAAAAATCGAAAGCATGTTTTTTCCCGCGGAATTGATCGTGCGGGAAAGCACTGCGCCTTTGAACGGTTGACAGGACGGGGAAAAACGTGCTACAATGTATCCTGCCGAAAGGAGGTAAAAGTTTATGGATAAAATTTTGAAAGTGAGCGGGCGTGGGAAAATTCGTCTGCGTCCCGATACGATTTGCGCGGAAATCA
>CAKXBD010000169.1 GCA_934871445.1 uncultured bacterium
GCCCCGCACCGTCCAGCTTTGCCGCTTCATATACCTGCACGGGCATATTTTGCAGCGCGGCAAGAAAAATAATCATGTTCGCCCCGACGCCCTGCCATACCGTAATGAGCGTCACCGATACGAGCGCCGTCTTTGAATGGGAAAGCCACGTCGCGGACGGAAGCCCCAGCGCGTTCAAAATGTTGTTCAAAAGCCCATAGGAGGGATTCATCAGCCACAGCCAGACCGTACTCGCGGCGACGGCGCTCGTTATGCTGGGCAGGTAGAACAGTACCCGAAAGACCTTTACCCCGCGGAGCTTGGTATTCACGAGCGACGCCAGCACGAGCGCGCAAATCACGTTCAAGGGAACCGCCATGAGGGTATACAGCAGAATATTGGCGACGCTCCGCCAGAAAAGGCTGTCCTGAAATACGCGACGGAAGTTATCGAAACGGATAAATTCCATGTCCATGAAAAACATATCCGTCTTGAAGAAGCTGAGTACCAATGAAAGGATAAGCGGAATAAGTACAAAAATTATAAAGAACAACAGGGCGGGCGCAACAAAAATGTAACCGACAATATTTTTCTGAGCCTTTATCGATAATTTTTTGCGCAGCGAAATCATTTATGCCCTCCCCTGCGCCTGACGCAGCAGAGTATTGCCCTGGGAACGGATATCTTCATAGGTATTGAGCACCGTCTGGCTACCCTCGCGCAACGCCTGAATCTCCGAACGCACTATGCTGGATTCAAACGTTTCGTAGCCGGCTACGCCCGGACGCATTTTGTAATAGGAGAGATAGGGAATAATATCCTTCATAACTCCGTCCTGAGAATAGAATTCGTTCGTCCACAAATCCTGACGGCAGGTAATCGCCTCACATTCGGTGAAATATAACTCGTTCATTTCGTCGTTCAGCAGCCAGAGCTTAATGACTTCCCACGCCTTATCCACGTGAGTTTTCCACTCCTCTGTCTGCAACGCCTTATTGATGGGCTGAGGAATCGTAAGACCGTAACCGCCGAGCATGCCACCCGACTGACCGTTCTTCATGCCGAATTTATCCTCCGCGTCGGGAGAGAGTACTTCCGCATTATTTTCGCCCTGTAAATATGTTCTGTCGCGGGCGGGATAGGGAATCATCTTATAATTTTTCAGAGGATACCCCGAAAGCTCCTGAGGGAAGTAGATGGAGCCGTAAGTCATTGCGCAATACCCGTTTCCGAATGCGTCCGTGCCGCCGTGACCGGTATTGCAAAGATTTTTCGTATACAGCTCCTTGAAAAATGCCAGCGTATCGTACACGCGGAGAGATTGTCCGTCATTCATCATGTTTACGGCGCCCTCTTTCATGACGGTATCGCCATAGGTCTCGCTGTCTTTATCCGTATCTATCAATTCTCCCGTACCCGTATAGATAAACGAGAAAAACTGTCCGTCCGCACTCGTCGTGTTCAGTCCCGAACGAGTGACGTTCGTTCCGTCACGCACCGTGAGCTTTTCCGCCGCATCTAAAAGTTTCGTCCAGGTGTTCAAATTATCGACGTCGATTTTATCCGCTTCGGCGGCGTCTTTGTTATATTCGTCCACCAAATCCATGTTGACGTAGATACCCCAAGGGTCGGCGTCCAGCGGCAGACCGTATTGCTTGCCCTCTACCGTCAATTCCGTATACGCTTCCCCGAAAAATTTCGTCGTGTCTACCTTATCCTCCGCTATCATATCATCTAACGGAAGCAGATAATTCGTATTGGACGGCGTAGCAAATCTATCCCAAATGACAATATCCGGCATCTTCTGCGGCCCGCTCATGCACGCCGTTTTTAACGAGGTAGGAAGCTGCGTCATCGGCTGAAATTTCAGCTTGACATTCAATTCCTTCATCTCGTCCGTCGCGTTGAACTTATCCAAAAACGCCTGAAACTGCTGTTTGACCGCGCTGCCCGCATACTGGTCCGGCGCCCAAATATACAAAACCAGACGCCCGTCTTCATACTGACTGTAATTGTTTGCCGTCCCACCGCCGCCGCAGGCGCACAACCCCAACAGCATCACCGAAGACAAAACTGTGCAAAATAGTTTTTTCATCAACTATACCTCCTTTCCTTTTGGAAATGCGACGTTCTCCGCCGCTTTAAGCGTCCTTATCATATCACGTTTTTCCCAAAAAATCAATACCAAAATAACATTATATAACATTTATTATAGTTTTAATACAATTATATTACATTTATAGAAATTCTCGTCAAAATAATTGACGGGACAATTCATTTCATGCTATTATATATACAAAGATAATAAATTTTCAATTTATTTGCAGGGAGAACATGAAATATCAACAATCAAAACATTCTTTATACGTAGAAATTTACAATAAGCTCAAAGAGGATATTATACTCGGCGTATATCCGCCGGGCTCTATGCTTCCGTCGGAGCTGGAACTCGCAGAATCCTTCTATGTTTCGAGAATCACTATTCAAAAGGCCATGCAGCTTTTGAAAAACGAAGGGTATATTTCCCGCACGGCGGGCAAAGGGACTTTTGTGGAGAATATTCCGACAAAGCCCCAACAGCATACAATAGGAATAGTACTTTGCAACATCGCTTATAGTTTCGGTTTGCGGATTCTCACTTCTGTCGAGCGTTGCGCTTCAAAGCACGGCTATCACGTCATCTTTAAGAACTCGGTCGATTCGGCGGAAGAGGAAACCAAGGCGATAAACGACCTCGTTGCGCTCGGCGTAGACGGAATTATTATTCAGCCCGTACACAAGGAATTTTATAATGAAACGCTGATTCAACTGCATTTCAATCATTTCCCCATCGTATTGGTAGACCGCTGCTTCTCGGGATTTGCAATTCCGAGTATCAGTACGAATAACTTTGAAGCCGCCCAAGCCGCTACGCAATATCTTTTCGACAAGGGACATACGGGAATCGGATTCATTTGCAGCCCGCAACAAAACACCTCCACCATTCAGGACCGAATAGACGGATTTACTTCGGCGCAGATTCTGAATAATCATTCCCTCAGCGAGTCAAATATTCTCAATACTATACTCAGTCCGCACACCTCTGATAATTCGGACGTATTTCAAAAGGACGTAGAGACGATAAAGGATTATTTATGCCGCAACAGGGATATCACCGCCCTGATTTCCTCGGAATTTACCGTGACGCAGTTGATTATGAAGGCGATTCGGGAATTGCGCAAGAAAATCCCGGAGGATTATTCTCTCATCGTATTCGACGAATACGAATCCGCCGAGCTGCCGATTGCCACGCATATAAAGCAAAATCAAATGGAAATCGGAAGAATGGCATTTGAAACGCTGCTCGCAAAAATTTCCGACAAGATGGTCAGCAATAAAATTTATATCCCCTTTGAAATCGTGGAAGGTTATACGGTGCGTAAGCTTTAATCTTATATTTCCTACGTATATCTTGTTCTTTGAGCTTTTCTTTAACTATTTTACTCGACTCCCATATCGCCTTATAATCGTAGTAATACTTTGGGGCTTTCGGCGTCAAGAAGATATATTCGTATGCCTTTACAGGTCAGCCCTTTGCGCTCGCCTGCGGACTACCGTGTTTATGTCAAATGGCTCTCCGAACGAAGGTAATCCCCCAAACTCCCGCAACGAAAATGTAAGTCTCCACGGAATATCGCTTATATTTTCGGTCTGGTACTCGGCTTCCCATTTTTACTGTATACTCTGCGCTGTTTTTTCGTATGGGCAGAGCCTGTATTTTGTTTTCGACATTTCTTCCCTTTACCTTTGTCCAAATAAGTTGTAAATCGCCAAGGTAGATTGAAATAAATCACTTTGTACATTTTTTCCGTCGTAAAGATATCAGTTATTCTTCTTTACATTTTGTATTCAATCCGAAATGTAATCTTCCACCCGCTACGTTCATGCTCGAGGCAAGCATATCCGCTTTCATCTTTACAATAAACGAAAGTAACTCATCCACAAGTTAGTAGTGTGCGTTCAGTTTTTCGTCGCGGTATCGCATGATAAAAAAACAAAAATTTAATAATCTATCGCAAAGTTACTTCAAATAACATTTCGGTAAAGAAGTCGCTTTGATTTAATTATTTTTGTTGTTGTCCATTTTGTTTACTCATTGTGTCAAGGTAGTATCTTGTAGCAAAATTTTTGATTTCGACATACAAACTTCATATTCCGTATTGATTGGAAAAATCGGAGAAGTTTTCACTTCCCCGACTCCGAATTTGCTGTTTGCCTATCTGTTTAATTTCTTATCCCCAAGGATATTTATCTT